>JAEWOM010000007.1 GCA_023399675.1 Bacteroidota bacterium | reverse complement strand
GAAAGCCGTCAGCAGAAAGGTCTTCCATATATTTTCTTTACCGATAATGTAAACAGACATAAACCTCAGGTGTACAAAGATCTTGGGCTGATGGTGAATGCAAGTAACCTGTGCTCGGAAATCATGCTGCCGTCTACGAAAGACGAATCATTCATCTGCTGTCTTTCATCGATGAATCTTGAGCTTTTTGATGAATGGAAAGATACCAATGCAGTGAAACTGGCGGTTTACTTCCTTGATGCCGTGCTTTCTGAATTTATTGAAAAAACAGCGGATAATTTCTATCTGCAGGGTGCCAGAAATTTTGCGCTTCGTCATCGTGCACTGGGATTGGGCGTTTTGGGTTATCATTCATACCTGCAGAAAAATATGATTCCTTTTGAATCCTTCCAGGCAACACAGTTTAATGCGAAAGCGTTCCGCCATATCAAGGAAGAAGCAGAAGCGGCTTCCAAAGAGCTGGCCAACATTTACGGTGAACCTGAACTGTTGAAAGGCTATGGAATGCGTAACACGACTTTGATGGCAATTGCACCTACCACGTCGTCTTCTGCGATTTTAGGTCAGACTTCTCCGGGAATTGAGCCTTTTGCGTCCAATTACTACAAAGCCGGACTTGCGAAAGGAAATTTCATGCGTAAGAACAAATATCTCGCTAAATTACTGGAGGAAAAAGGTCTCGATAATGAAGAAACCTGGAGAACAATCATGCTGAATCACGGTTCTGTACAGCATTTGGAAGAACTGACTGAAGATGAAAAAGCAGTGTTCAAAACCTTTAAGGAAATTTCGCCGATGGAAATTGTGACACAGGCAGCGCAAAGACAGCAGTATATCGATCAGGCACAGTCGCTCAACCTGCAGATTCCGTCCACAATGCCGGTGAAAGATGTTAATTATGTGATGATCGAAGCCTGGAAGAAAGGTGTGAAAACGCTTTATTATCAGAGAAGTTCTTCTGTTTCCAAAGAATTGATGGTGAATTTCGTAAACTGTTCAAGTTGCGAGGCATAATCTCGATCAAAAAAA
Organism: Bacteroidota bacterium; assembly: GCA_023399675.1. Taxonomy (GTDB): domain Bacteria; phylum Bacteroidota; class Bacteroidia; order Flavobacteriales; family Weeksellaceae; genus JAEWOS01. The sequence goes on along the minus strand of JAEWOM010000007.1, from coordinate 14,596 downwards.
ATATCAGGCGTACCTTTTCGGTGCGCTTTTTTTGGATCAGCGTGTGTTTTGTACGCTGTTCAGCTTGTTTTCACTAAATTTGTTAAAAGAGCGGAATGCTGATATTCATATATAATTAAAACTGAGAATCAACAACCATGAGTAATTTTATCCACTTCGGAATTGCAGAAAAAATGTACAGCGAAAACAGAAACAGAATCTCTTCGCTTTTCAATATCAGATATCCCATTATTCAGGGAGGCATGATCTGGCATTCCGGGTGGCGACTCGCATCAGCAGTGAGTAATTGCGGTGGATTGGGCCTGATCGGTGCAGGAAGCATGTATCCTGATATTTTAAGGGAGAATATTCAAAAATGTAAAGCGGCAACCGTTAAGCCTTTTGGTGTGAATGTTCCGATGCTGTATCCTAATCTTGAAGAAATTATCGGAATAATTCTCGAAGAAGAGGTAAAAATCGTTTTTACGTCCGCCGGAAATCCGAAGACCTACACCGAAACGCTGCAGAAAGAAGGGATCAAAGTAGCGCATGTCGTTTCATCGACGAAATTTGCACTGAAGTGTGAGGATGCCGGCGTTGATGCCGTTGTCGCAGAAGGTTTCGAAGCCGGAGGTCATAACGGAAGAGATGAAACCACGACCCTCTGCCTGATTCCGAATGTCAGGAGAAATATTTCCGTACCGCTCATTGCTGCCGGTGGTATTGCACTGGGTTCGCAAATGAAAGCAGCGCTCACTTTAGGTGCAGACGGTGTACAGATTGGCTCCCGTTTTGCAGCGACAGTTGAAGCAAGTTCGCACGAAAACTGGAAAAATATGATTCCGACGCTCAACGAAGGCGATACACAGCTTACCTTAAAGGAACTGGCTCCGGTTCGTCTGGTGAAAAATAAATTCTTTTACGAACTGGACTCACTGTACGATTCCGGACGTGATTTTGAAGTGCTGAAGGCAGCGTTGGGCCGTGCACGTGCAAATCGGGGAATGTTCGAAGGTGATCTGGAACAGGGTGAGCTGGAAATAGGTCAGGTTTCTGCACTCATTGATGAGATTCTTCCGGTAGAAACAGTTTTCGCGAATATCCTGAAAGAATACCGCGAAGCTTCCGCACCCGATATTTAATTTACAGCATCACGACGCCCTCAATTTCAGAGACTTTTTTATAGATATCGATTACCTGATTGGCATCGAGAACAAAAGCCAGTATGCTTGCGGAAACATATTTGCCGTTCTTGCTTTCCCTGGTTGAAATGGTATATTTAATCTGATCAAAATTTTGATAGAGTTCAATCATTTTCAGATTATCATTCGGAAAAATGAATTTAAAAAGATAATCCTCGGGAAAATTATGGTTTTCTTCGAGTTTCTGATGTAGTGATTTATAAAAATCTTCCGGGTTGTTCGTGCTGTTCTGGTTTTCCATGTCGATTTGAACTGATAAAAAAATTCCCATTTTTGAAACGGGAATATAAATATAAGCTATTTTAAAATTTATCTCACAGGTTGTACGCCTGCTGCAGTGCCGATTCCTCTAACTGAATTCAGAATGGAACCCTGATTTTCAATTTCATGACTCTGAATAATGTTGAAAAGTCCGTTCACCATCTGTTCGCTGGCAAGCCTGCTTAAACCGCCTGTCGCCATATTGTTGGAGTTTTGGCCGCCGAAAATACTTCCTATTAAATTACTTCCCTGCAACGCCATATTGATACTTCGCGCAATTCCGAATTCATTGAGTTTCTGATCTACCTTCGGTGCAATTGCCTGAATCAGTTGCTGCTGGCTTTTTTCACGCAGAATTTGCGTTGCTATTCCGGGTTCACCCTGCATAATTCTCGTAACATCATTTGCATTGAGTGAATTTACAGCATTCTGCAGGATAGGAGTAGAAATACTTACAGTAGATGCTGCTGCCTGTGCAATATAATCTTTGCCCTGGTTGGCCAAATTTGGCGCAACGCGGTCCAGAACGTTGTACACACTGCGTAAGTTTTCAGGTAATGCCCTGAGAATTAAATCATTCTGAAGAAACGCCTGCTTGTTGCTGAAAATATTGGATGCCTGATTGATTCCACCCAGGAGAATCTGCTTAATAACGGCAATTCCCAAATTGGATGTGGCAAGTGTAGTACAGGACTGTGTAGTAGAAACGATAAATGTTCCGGAAGTCAAGGCCAGAACAGCGACTAAGGCAAATTTTTTCATAGTGGGTTTAATTATATATTTTTTCTTCCAAATTTTACGCCAACTGAATATGTAGCGTAATAAACTGTAAATAATGAAACACTTCAATGCCAAATGAAGCCCTTTTTATATTTTTGACAAACCGATAGAACCAATGAAAACAGATCAAGAAATTTTCGATCACCTGCGGCAGTTTCTGACAGATGAAAGGGTACAAGCCATTGAAAAGTTTGCCGAAACGAGTTCCGATTTTGTTTTACCGGTGCTGGAGGATGTCTATCAGTTCAGAAATGCTGCTGCGATTATACGAAGCGCAGAAGCATGCGGTTTTCATCATGTTGTGGCTATGGAAAAAAGAAATGAATTCGACCCGAATCTGGAAGTGACAAAAGGCGCAGAAAATTGGGTGAGAGTCGAAAAAATGCAGCATAATCTCGAAAGTCTCAATGAAATTCGAAATCGGGGTTACCGTCTGGTAGCCGTTTCACCGGAACGGAATGCTGTTTCATTACCTGATTTTGAAATAGGCGGGCCCGTTGCATTGATTTTCGGAACCGAATGGCACGGCGTCTCAGAAAATTTCCTGGAGTTTTGTGATGAAACGGTTGCGATTCCGATGTTCGGCTTTACCCAAAGTTTCAATGTTTCCGTTGCTGCTGCAATCTGCATGTATGAGCTTAAACAAAAACTTCTGGCCGCCGGCATTCAACATTTTATTCCGGAAGAAAAACAACTGGAACTGAAAATTCGCTGGGCACTGAATTCCATAAAAAGCGGTCAGCAGATTCTGTCAAAATTCTTACAGGAATAGCTGATCAGGGTTTTATTCAAAGGATTTTTGATAGTTCCATGCGGCAACAAATACACCGGCTGTTTCAGTGCGCAAACGCTGGCTTCCAAGCGAAACAGCCCTGATTCCGCGTTCGGCCATCAATTGAATTTCACGTTCAGAAAAATCCCCTTCAGGACCGATCAGAAATACCGATTCATCATTAACTTCAATTTGATTCAGATTTTCTCTGCTGAGTTTTTCGTGGCAGTGCGCAACAAAAACAGGCGAAGATGTGGTGCCGGCAAGAAAATCCTGCAGTTTTGTCAGGTCATGAATTACCGGAAAATGAAAACGCAGACTTTGCTTTGAAGCTGCGATAGCCTGTTTGCGAAGTTTCTCGATATTGAGGTTTCTTCTTTCGGTTTTTTCCGTTTGCAGGAAAGTGATTTCCCGAACACCGAGTTCAGTTGCCTTCTCAAGAAAAAACTCAGTTCTGTCCATGTTTTTCGTTGGAGCAATTGCAATGTGGAGTGTAGGTTTCAGTGGCTGCTGATCTTTCAGAAAATCCAGCGGCAATATGGAGGCTTTTTTTCCCTGCAGCACAAGGTTTCCGCGCACGGCATTACCGTTTCCGTCGGTTAAGAAAATCTCTTCTCCATCCTTCATGCGGAGAACTTTGGTAATATGCTGCTGTTCTTCCGGATGTATTTCCGGCTCAGGGAAAACCGTTCCGTAAAAAAGTTTCATCAGTGGTAGTTTTTATTTCAACGAATCTTCAAGCGGATAACGTGCAGCAGCAGACACGGAAAGATCTGCAAAATCTCCCTGCTGGTATTTCAGCTGCGCTACGAGTCCGATCATGGCCGCATTGTCCGTTGTATATTCAAATTTTGGGATGTAGATATTCCAACCCAACCTGTCGGCATGATTCTGCATCGACTTCCTTAAAGCAGAGTTTGCTGAAACGCCGCCGGCAATGGCGACTTCTATAATTCCTGTTTCGGAGGCTGCTTTCTGCAGTTTTTCCATCAGAACACCGATGATTGTTTTTTGTTCCGATGCACACAGATCTTCGAGATTTTCATTGATGAAGTCCGGGTTTTTCTTCATTTCTTTCTGAATGAAATACAGTACGGAAGTTTTCACGCCGCTGAACGAATAATCAAAACCGTCAACTTTCGATTTGCTGAAATGAAAGGCATCTGGATTACCTTTTTTCGCAAGTCGGTCCACAATGGGACCGGCAGGATAATCGAGGCCAAAAATCTTCCCGATTTTATCAAAGGCTTCACCGGCTGCATCGTCGAGCGTTTTACCGATAATTTCCATATCGAAATAATCTTTCACGAGTACAATCATCGTGTGTCCGCCACTTACCGTAAGACATAAAAACGGAAAGCGCGGGGGCACAGGATTTGCATCGGTGATGAAATGTGCAAGAATGTGCGCATGCAGGTGGTTTACTTCAATTAATGGCACATTGAGGCTCATCGCTAATGATTTTGCAAAAGAAGTCCCTACCAGCAATGATCCGAGAAGTCCCGGTCCTCTGGTAAAGCCCACAGCGCAAATGTCATTTTGTTGTATATTTGCTTTGCTGATACATTGCTGAATGACAGGGATAATATGCTGCTGATGTGCGCGCGAAGCCAGTTCCGGAACCACGCCGCCATATTCATTGTGAATGGCTTGTGTGGCAGCAACGTTAGAAAGGACAGTATTGCCTTTCAGTATCGCGGCAGAGGTGTCATCGCAGGATGATTCAACAGCTAATATGATTGATTCGCTCATTATAGGATGGCAAATTTAGAGAATAATAATATAAATAACGAAAATACGCCGCCCCACAATAATCCTGACGAGGTGAGTGTGGAAAATGCCAAAGAACTCGTAAAAGATGCCATCCAGAATCCTGTAGAAACTGCGAAAGAATTCACGGAGCAGGCTGCGAAAGATGTTACAAATTACAAATGGTGGGCGAAACTTCTGTTGGTGGTGTTCTGGGCAGGAGTTATCATTGCCGGTACTTTTCTGGTCGTTGTGAATTTGCCTGCCACTAAGAACTGGGCTGCGCAAAGGGTAATCAGTTCACTAAACGAGTCGATGAAATCGCAGATCGAGTTCGACAGTGTGGATGTAAACTATTTCGGCGACATCAATATTTATAATGTTCGGGTTAAAGACCATAAACAGTTTCATTTCCTGAAAGCCAAAAAACTGTACGCCGATTCCGACTGGTTTTCAATCATTGATAATTCCCGAAATCTTCAGTTCCAGTCGATGTCCCTGAGTCAGATGGATCTGAAGGTAATTACCTACAAAAACGACAGCATTTCCAATTTTATCCGGTTTACAAATCTGTTTAATCAGGGTGAATCTGATCCCTCCAAAAAACCGTTTGAACTGAAATCGCGGATTCTGGTTGCGGATTCCCGAGTTTCTATTGTTAATGAAAACAGTGATGGCGACCATGGAAAATGGCTGGATGCCTATAATGTGAACATTCTCATTCCTGAACTCAAAGTAAAAGGCGGCGATGTTTCAGCCAACATCAACAAAATGTCGTTCATCACGTCGCGATGGGGCAAAAAACATGTGGTAGAAACGCTTTCTGCAAAATTTGCGCTTACCGACCGCTATCTGTCGCTACAGGATTTGCTGCTTTATACCCATAATACACTGCTGCAGGGTGATTTGAAATTCAACCTTCCTTCTACCGGTTTTTCCGATTTTACCAATCGCGTACACTGGGATATGACGATGGATAACGGATCTTATGTCAGCGGTTATGATATCAGCTACTTCGTAACGAATTGGGACAATTACAAGCCCGTGAATATGAGCGGCACAATGAGTGGTCCGCTGAATGATTTCAGGCTGAACAGTTTCGTTCTCGGTAACCGCGACGTCAATATTTACACACATACCATGCGTCTCCGGAATCTCCTCGACGGCAATTTCCACATCGAAACCAATAAACTGTCCACGGATTTTACGTATATAGGTTTAAAAGCCATGCTTCCGACGTTCATTTCGTCACGCATGAAGAATTTCGCTGATGATTTCGGAAGGCTGCGTTACGATGGATCGGTTCGGGTGACGCCTACAGAGGTTTATGCGCCGAACGCTACATTAACTACCGGTATCGGCCGCGCAAAATTGAATAATTTTTATCTAACAGATTACAGTTCCGATTTACCTAAATACCGAGGCAAAGTGGATATCTGGGATCTCAATACCGCAGTGATCACCAAAAATAATGCAGTAGGTCTTATTTCCGGACAGGTTGAATTAGACGGTCAAAGTTTCGATGTGAATACGATGCGAATCCGAACCAAATCGAATATCACAAAAGTTGAAATTGCCGGTAAAGAGATCAACAATCTTTATCTTGACGGTTTGCTCGATCACCGTACGTACTTTGGAATCGTGAATGTTAATGATGAACAGGCAAAAGCCAACGTCAAGGGTCTTATTGATTTCAAAACGGAGAGAATAAAAGCGGATGTTCTGGCTGATGTACGTTATCTGAATATTAACTACTTCACGGGAGCTACCGGAAATCAGATCTTGAGCGGAGTGGTCGACGGTAAAATTGCGATGACCAATCTGAATGATATGGATTTGGATGCGAAGATGAATAATATCAGCTTTTCATCCGGAACGAAGAACTATCAGATTCCGAATGCCGAAGTCCGCGCATTTTTTGAAAACGGAAACAGAATTGTCGCTGTGAATGCACCCGGAGCCGTAGACGGAAAAATTACCGGCAGATATGAGCTCGGCGATTTGGCCGGAATGGTGGAAAACGGTATCGGAAAAATTCTCGTCGGTCCGCCTCCAAGAAAACTGTACAGAGGACAGCATTTCAATATGGAATTTGATGTTCAGCAGGGTTTGGTTGATTATTTCATGCAGGATCTGAGCATTCCGAAAGGCGCTTTCATCACCGGTTCGTATGACGGTACTGCAAATAATTTAGTACTGAATCTCGACGCTGAAGACCTTAAATATGTGATGACCACGAAAGAGGAAGTCACGAATGCTGACCGGGTTTTGGCTCAAATTAACCCCGATTATCAGATTACAGAAGAAAATAAGGTGAAACGAGACAGCGCGACCGCAAATAATCTGGTTGTGCGCATTAATACAGCCAACCTCGACGAGCAGCTTTTCGTGAGAGCAGACCGCGCACAATACAGCAACCATGTCTTTAAGGATCTTACAGTAACCGGAAGAAATGAAAATAATCAGCTGCTTCATATTGCAGCCAATTTCCTGCACGGCACGCCGGACGATGAAAAATCTGATGAACTGAAAGCATACAGCATCAACCTGAATCAGTCTACCAATGCTGCCGGCGATTATATCGTACGGTTTGAGCCCACACAAATTCAGTTCAATAATGTTGCCTGGAAGATTGATACGAGTCCGGAACTGAATCATTCCATCACCTACCGAAAGGCAACCAAAGACTTTGTGGTTGAAAATCTTCGCGTGTATTCCGAAGACAGCGAACTTTTATTGAAACACGCCCAGTTTAAATCCGCTAAAGATTTCGAAGCTGATGCAGAAGTCCGTAATCTGCAGATAGGAAAATTACTGGAAATGACCGGTGATGGCAACGCACTTGAAATGGAAGGTATTGCCAACGGAAATATTCAGCTGAGAATGGTAGGGGATAATCTGGAGCCGGTCGTAGATCTGACGGTGGACCAGATTACAATGAAAGGTGATGATCTCGGTAATTTGGTCATTACCGCTCAGCAAACCGACGTTCCGAATGTTTTCCGTGTGGATGCAAAAGTGCTGTCTGCAGGAATAATCGGGGATAATAATCTTGAAGTTACCGGTACGATTAATAACAATACTGCTTCTCCGTCACTTGATATTCAGGCTGATATGAAGGACTTCGATCTGAAATTTGCAAATCAGTTCGTGAAAGGGGTCTTCAGCAATATGCGCGGTAAAGCGAACGGAATTCTCAGCATTACCGGAACGCTTCGCGATATCGACTACAGCGGTGATATTGCGCTGAATGATTTCGGAATGAAACTGAATTTTACCGGTGTAGATTATTCATTCGAAGACACCGTGGTGAATCTTACAAGAGGTGCTGCCGTTCTTAACAGTATCGGTGTACGCGACGGACGCGCGAATTCTTCAGGAACCATTTCCGGTGCGATTTACTTTGAAACCCTTTCCTCCATGGCGGTCGAACTCATCATGAGAGCGGACAATCTGCTTGTGCTGAACAGTACACAGGCGGACAACGACCTGTTCTGGGGCAGGGTTTACGGACAGGGAAATTTATACGTTTCGGGACCGGTAAGCGCACTGAAAATCAATACAGACAGCAACGAACCTTTCCGAGCTCTTAATAACAGTGTTTTCACATTTAACTCGAATTCCAATTCGACGGTTGACGAATTCAAGATGCTGAGATTTCTCAAAGAAGATGAATCGGGTGTGATTGTGACGGAAGAAAAAGAAAACACCAGCGCGAATATGCTCGTCGATTTTAATCTGCTGGTGGACAGCGGTACAACGGTGAATGTTTTGGTTGGAGACGATATCGGTGATATTTCTGTGCGCGGAACAGCCAATACGCTGCGTTTTAACATGTCCAGACAGGGAAATATTTCCATGAATGGAACCTATCAGGTTGAAAGCGGAACTTTCGTTTCAAAAGCCATCCTGAACAGGACATTTCAAATCGCAAAAGGCAGTTACATTTCGTGGGACGGCAACGCGATGGATCCGGAGCTGGATATTACAGCAAATTATTTCAGAACTGTGTCGAACGCGGGCGATTACCTGAATATGTCCTTACAGCCAATCGATGTGCAGCTTCAGACCAAAATTACTCAGTCGCTGACCAACCCGAAAATCGACCTGAATGTTACCGCTGTTGATGTTTCGAGCCAAATCAAGGAAACCCTCGCATCGAGAATGAGTCAGGATGACGAACGCGTAATGCAGTTCGGTTCCATTCTGTTGATGAACCGCTTTAATGTGGCCAGTTCGGGCGGTCTTTTCAATGATGTAGGAGGAATTGCGGAAAGTTCCGGTTATAATATTCTGTTCAGACAGTTAGGATCGGTTCTCAATACGATCAGTAACGAATTTCAGATTGACTTGAATTATGTTCAGGGAGACCAGGCTTCCAATACCGGCGACCGGGCCAATGCAGGGGTAAGTGTGGCATTTTCGCCGAGGCTTACCATTAAAACCGGCTTGGGAATTCCGTTGTCCCGAGATGCAGCACTTACCGATCAGAATTACCTTTCCGGCGAAGGAACTATTGAATATGACGTTTCCAAAAATAATGACGGAAGCCTGATTCTTCGTGGATATTCGAAGCCGATGAACATCGGTATGGGTACCAATGCGGCGAATAACCAGGCATATGGTGGCGGTGTCGTTTGGACAAAAAGTTTCGACCGATTCTTTGGAGGGTCAAAAAAACAGAAAAAATCTAAAAAAACTACAGAAGCTGTTAAATCGGATTCGCTCAAAAATGATTCAATCAAATAATAAATATCTTTCGAAAAGCGAATAATGTTAAAAAATATTTAAATTTTGTATTAATTATTTCGGTATTGTATTTTTTCGTATTTTTGCATTATATATAAATTTACGTTAATAAAATTATAAAATACAAAAAAATGAACTATCAACTGGACGACATAGATAAGAAGATTCTTGATTTCTTAGTTGAAAACACCAGAATGCCTTTTACAGAAATCGCTAAGCAGATGGATGTAAGTGCAGGAACAATTCACGTTCGCGTGAAAAAAATGGAAGATGCAGGTATTATTCTGGGTTCTTCTCTTAATATCGATTACGGTAAATTAGATTATCATTTTACTGCTTTCATCGGTATTCTTCTTACAAAGTCCAACCGCACACAGGAAGTTTTGAAGGAACTTTCTGAAATTCCGAATGTTGTTGAAGCCAGCGTAATTTCCGGTAAATACAATATTTTCTGCAAGGTAAAAGCTAAAAATACAGAAGACGCGAAAAGAATTATTTATCAGATCGACGATATCCAGGATGTTATGCGTACCGAAAGTATGATTTCAATGGAAGAATATCTGAGCGATAAAAACCGTCTGATCAACGCGGTGAGCATTTAAATAACTGAGCATATTTATTCAGAATAAAACTTATGGTACGCCATAAGTTTTTTATTTTTGTGCCATGGATGAAAAGTATTTTGAAGGTGTTGAGAAGAACAGGGGAACATTGCTTATTGCAGCACTCGTTCTGATGCTTGTTGCAGCTTTTATGGGAATTGGTATCGATGTGGATCAGTATGTGCAGCACGATGAACTGAAAATTCCGACCTGGTACTTTTACTTGATTTTCGCAGTGGATTTTCTCGTACTTATTTCCGTTATCCTCATTTATTTTTACCGGAAGATCGGTGTATTCCTTTTTCCGGTTGCGATGCTGCTGCATTTCTTTTTTCACCTCTACTTCCTGAATACATTCGTTTATTCAGATCTGCTTGCACTGTTCTTTTATTCCAGCCTTGCCCTTCTGTCGGTAATTCCGCGGTGGAAATTTTTTAAATAGAATCACCACAATAATTTTTTCTTGAATTTTAGCTTAACAGGAGCCTTTGTTCGTTCCTGTTTTTTATTTATTGTTATTTTGATTTAAATTTTTCGCATTTTGCAAAAATTTATTGTATGATATCAATTTGGTCAGTATTATTGCTGATATTTTATCAATAGCGCTAAACCGAAATATCATATGTGTGGAATTGTCTGTGTTTTTAATACAAAACAAAGTGTAAAAAGTTTACGGCCGCAAATTTTGGAGATGTCCAAAAAGATCAGACATCGCGGTCCTGACTGGAGTGGAATTTTTGTGGATGATGCTGCAATAATGTCACATGAGAGGCTTGGAATCGTCGATCCGACTTCCGGAAAGCAACCTCTGTACAGCAGTGACGGCAATCTTGTTCTGGCCGTTAACGGTGAAATATACAATCACCGGGAACTGCGGCAGGAGTTTCCTGAATACGCATTTCAAACCGAATCTGACTGTGAAGTAATCCTTCCGCTTTTCATGCGGTACGGCAAAGATTTTATCGAAAAACTGAACGGGATATTTGCTTTCTCCCTGTATGATCAGGTAAACCGGAAATTTTTAATTGCCCGCGACCACATGGGAATCTGTCCACTGTATCATGGATGGGACAGAAACGGAAATTACTACACCGCTTCTGAACTGAAGGCGCTGGAAGGTATCTGTTCTCAGATTGAAACTTTTTTACCTGGACACCTTCTTTTTAATGAAGATGGGATGGAACTGCAGCAGTGGTATCACAGAGGATGGAAAGATTTTGAGGAAGTGAAAAACAATACCACAGATATTCATGCTGTCAGAACAGCACTTGAAGCAGCAGTGCAGAGACAGTTAATGACCGATGTACCGTATGGAGTTCTGCTTTCAGGCGGCCTGGACAGTTCCATTATTTCGGCTGTTACAGCCAAATTTGCGAGGCAACGAATCGAGAGTGGAAATCAACAGGAAGCTTGGTATCCCAGACTGCACAGTTTCGCGGTAGGTCTGGAATGTTCACCGGACCTTGCTGCAGCTCACAAGGTCGCGGATTATATCGGATCCGTACATCATGAAATTCATTTTACCGTTCAGGAAGGGTTGGATGCAGTTCGTGATGTAATTTATCATCTTGAAACCTATGATGTTACCACGGTACGGGCGTCTACACCGATGTATTTGCTGGCGCGCGTAATCAAATCGATGGGTATTAAGATGGTGCTTTCCGGCGAAGGATCGGATGAACTTTTTGGTGGCTATCTCTACTTTCACAAAGCACCAGATGCGCGCGAATTTCATGACGAAACAGTGCGAAAACTGGAAAACCTGCATCTGTACGATTGCCTCAGAGCAAATAAAGCGTTAATGGCCTGGGGAATTGAAGGCCGGGTGCCTTTTCTGGACAAAGAATTCATGGATGTTGCGATGAAGGTGAATCCTGAAGATAAAATGATCAGAAAGGAAGAGGGTCGGATGGAAAAATGGATTCTGCGTAAAGCATTTGAAGATCTTTTGCCCGATGAAGTCCTGTGGCGTCAAAAAGAGCAGTTCAGTGATGGAGTGGGTTATCTGTGGATCGACACATTAAAAGAGACTGCCGAAAACGAGGTGAGCGACGACATGATGGAAAGTGCAGCATTTCGATTCCCGGTGAACACGCCAAGAAGTAAGGAGGAATACCGTTACCGAGCAATTTTCGAATCGCATTTTCCCGGAGAAGCAGCAGCGAAGACGGTGCCGTCCGTACCTTCCGTAGCGTGCTCCACTCCCGTTGCATTGAGGTGGGACGCTGCCTTTGCAACGATGAACGACCCGAGCGGACGTGCCGTGAATGTGCATCAGGAAAGCTATTAAACAAAATTTTTAACTCTGGGCATTTAATTTAATCTAATAAATAATTATATTTGAACATTGATAAAAATTTTATTATAAAATGAGAAAAAATTTAGCTTTACTTCTTAGTCTATTTGTCTTTGCGGGAGCTTTTGCGCAAGGTAAGTATGCCAACTATCTTAATTCCAAGAAAATTGCAGCTTCGATAAAATCTGTAAAAGAAAGGGATAAGGATGAATATTTTCAGCAGTATTACTGGGTTTCCAAAATGGAGGAACTCAAGGCTGTGCCGCACTTAAAAGGTATCAAACCTGTTGTACTGTACAATTTTGTAAAGAAAATCAATCCGGCCAATCCTTCGAAGGAATTGAATGAAGAGGAGAAAAAACTGCGTTATGATGCGAACAAATCGCTTACGCAGTATTTCACAAAAAAAGATTTTGCAAATCCATTGATTCCTTATAATATCGAGTCTTACGTTGATCCTTCCGGCGATTTGTATTACACAGGTGTTAACGCAGAAAAAATTCAGGAACTGGTTCCGAAGAGACTGTACTACTTTACTACGTTCAACAAGAAAAGCAAAGAGGAAAAGAAATACTATCTGTGGGTGAATGACGATGACTTCAAAATCGTAGATATCGCACCGAATGAAAAAGACACCGATTTCTTCACTGAAACTCACATGTACGTTCCGGGTTACCAGATTTCACAACTTGTACCAACGGTAAAAATGGGTGATAAGCGCGATAACAAGGACAAGGATTTCTTCTACATCACGCCATTCCAGGAAACGGATGACAACATTGTGTACAAAACAGATGATTTCGAAGATTTTGAAGTGGTACGCTTTAAGCACGAAGGTGGCCCATGGACAGAGATCGAAAAAAGAAAGAGAAGATAATTGAATTATCAGTCAACTGACAACCTGCAGCAATGCAGGTTTTTTATTTTTGCGACTTCTGTAAAAGAAAATGCACCGCCTTAAAGACGGTGCATCTTTATTGTATTGATTGAAATTAGATTTCTGTATTCATATCCCAGTTTTCCAGATAATCGTGGACATGCTTCAGGAACAATCCTCCAAGCGAACCGTCAACAACTCTGTGGTCGTATGAATGTGACATGAACATCATTTGGCGGATGGCAATAACATCACCATCTTCAGTTTCCAGTACTGCCGGCTTCTTCACAATCGCACCAATGGCAAGAATCGCAACCTGCGGCTGCGGAATGATCGGTGTACCCATCAGGTTTCCGAAACTACCGACATTGGAAATGGTATACGTAGCGCCCTGTGTGTCTTCGGGTCTCAGTTTCTTATTTCGTGCTCTGTTTGCAAGATCGTTGATTGCTTTTGCCAGTCCGGACAGTGATAGTTGGTCTGCATTTTTTATTACAGGAACAATCAGGTTTCCATCAGGAAGAGCGGTTGCCATTCCGATATTGATGTTTTTCTTTTTGATGATTTTATCTCCGTCAACAGAAACGTTGATCATCGGGAAATCCTGAATTGCTTTTACTACTGCTTTCACAAAAATCGGCATAAAGGTCAGCCTTTCGCCGTCTCTTTTCTCGAAAACGTTCTTGTTTTTTGCACGCCATTTAACAACGTTGGTCACGTCGCTTTCAATAAAGGAAGTTACATGCGGAGACGTACGCTTGCTGTTAACCATCGCATCTGCGATAATTTTGCGGACGCGGTCCATTTGTATAACTTCATCTCCTTCACCTACAGGAACTGAAGGTGCAGATACTGCAGGAGCGGGCGCAGCAGCGGTTTGCGGAGCGGAAGTTTGTGCCGGTGCAGCTGCAGCCGGAGCTGTTTTTGCAGTTCCACGATTCGCTACATGTGCAAGAATATCTTCTTTGGTGATTCTGCCTTCCAGCCCGGAACCTTTGATGGTCTTAAGTTCCTCTTCGGAAATATTTTCCTGCTGAGCGATAGATTTTACGAGTGGTGACAGATACAGATCTCCGGAAAATTCCACTTTTTCTGTTGAAGTGAGTGGTTTTTCCAGTTCTTTGATTTCTTCGTTCGACAGTTGCGGAATTTCAGTTTTCACTTCAGCTGCCTCTTTCGGTTCCTGAGGCTGTGCAGAAAGGGCTTCACCTTCTCCGGCAGTTTCAAGTATTGCAATGGCTTCACCCACTTTTGCAACTTCGTCTTTTTGTTTTAGAATTTTCACAATGGTCCCTGAAACCGGTGGCGGAACATCAGAATCCACTTTGT
>JAEWOM010000265.1 GCA_023399675.1 Bacteroidota bacterium | reverse complement strand
GGAAAGCGATATATACAGGAATTGAAAAAATATTGCTTTCTTTCGAAAGTAGTTGGAACATTTTTTTTAATTTTGTACAAAGTTAATTTAAAAAAGAAAAAATGACGGGTCTTTTTCTGTTCTTAAGCGACGTTTTCATCTGGACTTTCCAGTTTTTTGAAATTTTTGGAAATGTAATTAATTGGATACTTTTCATCGTTGCCAGTGTTATTTTTATTTATTGGTGCTGGGAGCTGGTGGTTCCGCTTCGCAACAACGAGGACAGAAAATATGTTTCCCCTTCCAAGGTGAAGCGTCCGTACTACGATCCCGAAATTTATAAAAAGCCTTAAAAGGGCTTACGGCCATAAAAAAAACCCATTCATATTTTCTTGAATGGGTTTCTTTTTTTTAATCCTGGTTATCATTCTATTGATGACAGGGAATAACCAGTACCGGAATTGTTGAGGTTCGTGTAAGGTCTTTCGTGAGACTTCCCACAAAAACGTCATAAATACCGCTTCTGCCGTGCGATCCCATAACGATATATGCAGCATTTTTTTCAGCGGCATATTCCACGATGTTATCTTTGGCAATACCCTGCTTCAGGATGTGCTCACAGTCAACCCCCTGCGATTTAACATGTTCTTCCAGCTTATTGAGCTGTGCGAGTTCTTCTTTGATTTCGAGTTGCTCCACTTCCGGAAAATACTGGAAACCCATGTCGCCGACAGCAAATCCCAAATCAGAAGGCGCTACATGGATCATACATATTTTGGCGTTGATATCCTTAGCGAATTTCACCGCACCATCTATCAGGATGTTGTTAGTTTCAGAAAAATCTACCGGTAAAACGATATTGATCATGATGTAATAATTTTCATAAAGTTAGTGAATTTTTCACATTTTATCGGGAAAGTCGTCAGTTAAAATGCTGTAGGTTCTGCGACGCTTGTGGTTTTCGGGATGATAATCCTGCCAGAGCAACTGTACGTGCTTGTTTTCTTCGAGTTCGGGGTTTGTTTCCAGAAATCTGACGCCTTTACGCCTGAATACATCATAAATTTCCCTGAAAATAATGGATGTGAGACCCCGCCGCTGGTAATCAGGATCAATGCCGATCAGATAGAAGTTTGCACGGTCATTCCTGATTCCTGCACGCCAGAAATGCCACCATCCGAAAGGTAAGATTTCACCTTTGGATTTTTGCAGCGCCCGGGAATACGAAGGCATGGTGACTGCGAATGCAATCAGTTCATCGTTTTTATCGGCAATACAGATGAGAAAATCTTTGTTGATGAATTTGAAATACCGTTCCTCATACGTTTTTATCTGGCTGTCGGTAATCGGCGTGTAGGTTGATAGTCCTTTGTACGTTTTGTCCAGAAGTCTGAACATCGGATCTATTAAAGGAAGAATTTCTTTTTTTGATTTGAATCTGAGAACCTTCAGTCCATATTTTTCCAATGTGAGATCACTGAACCGGATAACCTTTTCAGGAAGTTGGTCGGGTAGCATGATTTCGAACTCAACCCATTCCTTATCTTTCCGAAAGCCTAGCGCTTCCAGATGCGACGGGTAATACGGATGGTTGTAGATACCGATCATAGTTGCCAGTCGGTTAAAGCCGAATGTAAGCATTCCTGCCTTATCCAGATTCGTGAATCCCATCGGTCCTTCAATTACCGGAATATTCCTTTTTTTGGCAAAATCAGCCGCGGTTCTCAGTAAAGCGCAGCTCACTGATTTATCATCGATGAAATCGAACCAGCCGAACCGTACTTTGTGAATTCCCAGTTCCTTCGCTTCTTTGTGGTTGATGATCACCGCAATTCTTCCGACGATTTCTTTTCCGCGGTAAGCCAGAAACTGTTTGCTTTCGCAGTATTCGAATGAAGTGTTTACCGCAGGATCCCAGATTTCCAGTTCTTCTTTAATCAGTGAAGGAACGAAATACGGACTATCCTGATACAGTTGAAGAGGAAAGCGGACAAAATCCAGAATTTCTTCCGGTTTTATCACTTCCCGTACCTGTATTTCAGACAAAGTTTCCTGCATCCTCATGTATGTGCAAAGATATGGCAATATCGCCCGATTACTTTGCCACTTGGCACAATTTTTAATATAATTGTAGGTAGAAATCTCTTAAAAAATCGAATCAGCATGATGATGTATTACTTAATTATTGGAGCTATTTTCATAATCAGTATGATTGTGCAGAACAGGCTCAGGTCTAAATTTGCACATTACTCGAAAGTGCATCTGCAGAACGGCATGTCCGGTAAAGAAATTGCAGAAAAAATGCTCCGCGATAATGGAATTCATGACGTGCAGGTAATTTCTGTTCCGGGACAGCTGACCGACCATTATAATCCACAGAATAAGACCATCAACCTATCCGAAGGTGTTTATATGCAGAGAAATGCTGCCGCAGCCGCAGTTGCCGCACACGAAACAGGACACGCAGTACAGCATGCCGTTGGGTATTCTATGCTGCAGTTGAGAAGTAAAATGGTTCCTGTCGTTAATATTTCTTCCAGATTGCTGCAGTTTGTGCTGATGGCCGGTATCGTTGTAATGGCGTCCAGCGGAAGCAAAACCCTGCTGCTCATTGGTGTTATCCTTTTTGCAGTAACTACAGCGTTTGCATTTGTAACGCTACCGGTAGAATATGACGCAAGTAACCGTGCACTGGCGTGGCTTCGCAGTTCAGGAACCGTCGCCAACAATGCAGAATTTGAAGGCGCTGCCGACAGTTTGAAATGGGCAGCAAGAACCTATGTAGTCGCAGCTTTGGGATCACTTGCGCAATTGATTTACTTTGCATCGATGCTTTTCGGCGGACGAAGTAATGACTAACTAAAGAAATTCAAAATTCAAATCAGGCATCTCAGCAAGCATAGCTGAGATGTCTTCTTTTTGAGCCATGCGGAACGATACAACGCTTACGGATTTGTCCGTTTGCTCAGTTGAAACAATTGTTCCGGCGAATTTATTTATCAGAGTGTACACGCTGCTTTGCTTATCGTAACCGCAAGAAATCTTCAGCAGAAATTCCTCTTCCCGAATAACCACTTCAGCAAGTGCCAGCGTTTCTTTTGCTGTTTCTTTATACGCTTTTATCAGGCCTGCAACACCGAGTTTGGTTCCTCCGTAATACCGGACTACTACGACAAGAATATCTGTTAAATCGTGTGCGAGTAATTGATTGTAAATAGGTAAACCCGCACTTCCGGACGGCTCACCATCGTCGTTTGCGCGATAATTTTCACCATTCTTTCCCATTCGGTAGGCATAACAGTGATGCGTTGCTTTCGGATGCAACTGTTTGATATGATCCAGTTGTTCTTTAAAATCGGCATCAGAACTTACCGAAAAAGCATAACCGATGAATTTGCTGCCTTTTTCTTTCAGAAGAATTTCCCGAACAGGTGCTGTAATCGTTTTATAACTGAATGAATCCATCATACGTGGC
>JAEWOM010000249.1 GCA_023399675.1 Bacteroidota bacterium | reverse complement strand
TCTTCGTAAAAATAGCCTTTGCAAGATTTAGATTGCTTCCGTTACCCTTTTCAGAATCAAACTCTGCCCTTTTGTCCACAATACTTATTTGGCAGTAATTTTGAAAATCAGTGTAATTAAACCAATAAATATGTCAGAAAATCAGGATAAATTCGACGAAAACATGCTGAATGAGGAAGCGGTGAACAGCGAAAACACTGCTGAAAATTCAGAAAATATGACTACAGAGAAAAATGCAGAGGACCAATTGGCAGAAGAAAAAGACCGATACATCCGGCTGTATGCTGAATTCGAAAATTACAAGAAAAGAACGGCGAAAGAAAAAATGGAGTTCTTTCAGTACGCCAATCAGGATATCATGATTTCGCTATTGGCGATTCTGGATGACTTTGAACGTGCTCTGAAAGAAATCGCCAAAACCGGAAATGAAGACGAACTGAGAGGCGTGGAACTTATTTATCAGAAATTCCGCAACAAACTTTTCGAGAAAGGACTGAAAATGATAGAAGTTAATGCCGGTGATGATTTCAATGTAGATCTGCATGAGGCAATAACGCAAATTCCTGCACCGACAGAGGATCTGCGGGGAAAAATTGTGGATGTCATCGAGACAGGCTACACATTACATGATAAGGTTATCAGATTTACCAAGGTTGTTACAGGCCAGTAAAATCAAACTGAGTAAAAAATAAGATAGCAGAAATATCAGAGTCCTTATCTCCTTAATAATAAGAAAATGTCTAAAAGAGATTACTATGAAGTGCTTGAAGTATCCAAAAGTGCTTCTGCCGACGAAATAAAAAAAGCATACCGGAAACTCGCACTGAAATACCACCCTGACAAAAACCCGGGTGATTCAGCTGCGGAAGAAAAATTCAAAGAAGCTGCAGAAGCTTACGAGGTACTGAGCGACGCAGACAAAAAAGCACGCTATGATCAGTTTGGTCATGCCGGACTTGGTGGCGCAGGCGGCTTTGGAGGCAGCGGTTTCGGTGGCGGCATGAGCATGGAAGATATCTTCGCACAGTTCGGCGATATCTTTGGCGGACAGTTCGGCGGCGGATTCGGTGGTTTCGGTGGCGCCAGAACACAGCAGGTTCGGGGATCCAACCTTCGTGTTCGCATTAAATTAAACCTTGAAGAAATGGTGAACGGCACCCAAAAAACCATCAAGGTTAAGAAAATGAAAACCGCTGAAGGTGCGACCTCAAAAACCTGTACCACCTGTAACGGCGCAGGCGTTCAGGTAAAAGTGATGAACACCATGTTTGGCCAGATGCAGACACAGGCTACCTGCGGAACCTGCCAGGGAATCGGAAAAGTTGCTGATAAAATTCCTTCCGGAGCCAATGATCAGGGTCTGATCCGTTCTGAAGAAGAGGTAACGATCAATATTCCTGCAGGTGCGAGAGACGGTATTCAGTTGAATGTACGCGGGAAAGGAAATGACGCTCCATTTGGGGGAACTCCGGGCGATTTACTGGTGGTTGTGGAAGAGGAAGAGGACAAAGTAATCAAGCGTGAAGGCGACAATCTTCACCAGGAACTGTACATTTCTTTCGCTGAAGCAGCATTGGGAACACAGCGCGAAATAGGAACTGTAGGCGGAAAAGTTAAATTAAAAGTAGATGCAGGAACCCAATCCGGCAAAATTCTGAGACTCGCCGGAAAAGGCCTGCCAAGTATCGACAGTTATGGCAAAGGCGACATGTTTGTACACATAAATGTCTGGACGCCGCAAAATCTGTCGGCCGAACAGCGCGACTTCTTCGAAAAGCAGCTTGAAGACGCCAACATGGTCGCACAGCCTTCCGGAAAAGAGAAAACATTTTTCGACAAGGTAAAAGACCTGTTCAGTTAGAAAAAAATGATAAAAATCAACAAAAGAGGCTTCAAACAGGCCTCTTTTTTGTAATCATACCGATCACATTTATGACATTAAAAAGTAACGCTGTCCGTCTTTTGCTGCTGCCAGCCCTTTCCATTTTGCTTACATCCTGCAATTCGAAATACAGAATTTGGGTCGGAAAAGAGAACGAACAAAAAATATTCGACCTGAGCTACGGCGCCCATAAAAAGCAGCGCATGGATGTATTTTTACCTGCACATTATGCGCGTGAAACACCCGTTGTGCTGATTGTACACGGCGGGTCATGGAAATACGGTACTAAAGAGCATATGCTCATGATTCAAAACCATCTGCATCAGCAGGATATTCCCACGGTAAACATCAATTACAGACTGGTGAGCAATAAACAGAATATCCGTTACCACCACCAGTTACAGGACATCGCTTCGGCGATTACTGCATTTAACGGTATTACTGAACGCGCAAATCTGTTGCCCGACAATTATATCATTCTCGGAGAAAGTGCAGGTGGACATCTTGCGCTGCTTTATGGATACAAAAATCCCGAACAGATCAGGAAAATCATTTCGATGAGCAGTCCGACCGATTTTTATACCGATGATTTTCTGAAATCAATGTATTCTATTTACGCCTCTCCTACTTTTGAGGATGTGGTTGGTGAAAAATTCAACAGAAAAAATCTTTCGGAGAAATTCATGGAAGCGAGTCCGCTTGCGAATGTCAGTTCGGTACCTACGCTGATCTTTCAGGGCGATACCGATTTTATGGTGAACAGAAAACAGGGAATAAAACTCGACAGTGTGCTCACAGCCAACAATATCCCGCATAAGTTCATTTACATGAAAAATACCGGTCATACACCGCGCTTTTTCAGTAAGAAGAAACGCGACAGCATCATCCTCCCCGAAATTACGGACTGGATAAAAGAAAATTAAAGGAATTAATGCCCTTCCGGATGGTCGTGGTGCTCGTGGTGGTGTTCGCTTACCTTTCCGAAAATTATTTTCAGAATTACAGGCAGCGTAGTAAACAGTACGAGTATCAGGATAATGTATTCCAGGTGTTCTTTCAGATCGATTCCGAACTTTTCGATAAACATTTTATCCAGATAATGACCTGCAAAAATCAGTGAAAAAGACCAAAGCAGACCGCCGACAATGTTATCGCGCAGGAACTTGTTTTTGTCCATTTTCACGATGCCCGCAACAATGGGAAGAAACGTGCGCACAATCGGAAGAAACCTTGCCATTATTACGGCAAGACTTCCGTGTTTTTGAAAGAACTCATTTGCCTGGTACAGATATTTTTTTTTGAAAAACAGGCTGTCGGGTCTTTTGTACAGACTCGGTCCTGCTTTACGCCCGAAAAAATAGCCGACTTCATTACCGATAATGGCAGCAAGAGCAACAGCAAAGGAAAGAACGGTGGTATCGAGCAAATCGCTTCCGGTTGAACCAAAAGTTTCTTTGATAAGTTCTACTGAATAAATTCCGCTGATGAAAAGCAGACTGTCGCCGGGAAGGAAAAACCCTACGAAAAGCCCTGTTTCAGCAAAAATAATGAACAGAACAAGCCAAAAGCCTCCTAATCTGATATAGAACTCCGGATTCAGTAAATCTTTCCAGCTTTCAAAGTGCTCCATTTAAGAAATTTAGTTTCGCAAAAATAGGCTAAAAAGGTAGGTATCGAAAGAATTTAATAAAGTTTAACAGCGACAAATTTTCGGAAAATCAGCCTCGTCATTTTCCGTTTATGCCGCTGCAGTTAATCAGTCGTTCTGATGCTTTTTCTCTTCCGTTGCATAGGCGTGAATAATCTTCCTTACAACCGGATGCCGTACCACATCTTCCTCCGTAAGGTGCACAAAACCAATCTCCGGAACATCTTTCAGAATTCGCATGGCTTCTCTGAGACCGGATTTCTGTTTCAGTGGCAAATCGACCTGGCTCGGATCACCGGTAATGATGAATTTAGCATTCATGCCCATTCTCGTAAGGAACATTTTCATCTGCGAATGCGTCGTATTTTGAGCTTCATCCAGAATAACAAACGCTTCATCAAGGGTTCGCCCTCTCATAAAAGCGAGCGGAGCCACTTCAATCACTTTTTTCTCGATAAATCCTTCCAGTTTTTCGTGCGGAATCATATCGCGAAGCGCATCATATAACGGCTGCAGATACGGATCCATCTTCTCTTTCAAATCTCCGGGCAAAAAACCGAGACTTTCGCCGGCTTCCACAGCAGGTCTCGTCAGAATGATTCTTTTCACTTCTTTATCGCGAAGCGCACGCGCCGCAAGCGCCACCGATGTATAGGTTTTCCCGGTTCCGGCCGGACCGATGGCAAAGACCATGTCCTTTTTATCAACTTCACGCACCAGCTTTTTAAGGTTGGTGGTTTTTGCCTTGATTATTTTTCCGTTTACACCTTTTACAATAATATCCTGATCGAAAACAAGATACTTTTCGGATTCGTCTTTGATGTTGAGAATATTCTCCACATCTTTTAACGTAATAGAATTATGCCGGTTGATGAAACTTACGATATCGTCCAGTTTCTGCTTCAGTATATCCAATGCTTCCTGATTGCCCATGGCAAAAACATAGGTATCGCGACCAGTAATTTTAAGTGTCGGAAACGTTGATTTTATAAGATTGAAATATTGATTATTAACCCCGTAGAAATTTTTGGTATCAATTCCTTGTATATCGTAAGTCAGTTCGAACATTCAGTTATCAGAATTATAAATTTAGAATTTTAAAAATAGGGTTTATTTCCCGAAACCGACCTATTAATTTTCCACATTCTTCGGAAAAGTTGATATTTTCCGCTAATTTTGCAGGCCATCATTTGCTTCGGAAATGCCCATCATTACCCTCACTTCAGATTACGGAATAACCGATTACCGCGTAGCGGCAATCAAAGGAACCATCCTCAACCTGAATCCTGAAGCGAAAATGGTTGATGTAACACATGAAATTCAGGTATATAATCTTCTGCAGACTTCATACATCGTAAAAAATGCCTACCGCTTTTTCCCGAAAGGCAGCATCCACGTTATCTGCGTCGATTCTTTCTATCATAAAGAGCGCAGAAATCTGATTTTTAAATTCGACGGTCATTTTTTTATCAGCGCCGATAACGGAGTTCTGAGTCTTATTTTTTCAGAAATAAAGCCGGAAGGTGTTTGGGAAGTCACCTATACCAACCGTTTCGATGATCAGATAGGCTTCACGGCAACCGATATTTTTGCGCAGGCGGCGGTACATCTGCAAAATGGCGGACTTCCGGAAGTAATCGGAAGAAAAGTGAAAACCGCTAAGCTGCTTTCAAGTCCGAAAGCGGGTTCCAAGGATGATTTGATTTTCGGAGAAGTAATTTACATCGATAATTTCGGAAACATCGTTTCCAATATTCCGTACCGACTTTTCGAGCAGAATCAGGCAAATTTCGACAGCTTCACCATTAAATTCCGCAATCTTGCGCTATCCAAAATATACCGGTCGCACAGTGAAGTGGTTACCAGCTGGGACGATGAAAACACTTTTCACGGCAAACCTGCAGCCATCTTTAACGACAACGGCCTGCTGGAACTCACCATATACAAAGGAAGTTTAGAAAACGGAGCCAAATCGCTGTTCGGTTTGAAGGTGGGTGAAAAAATCTACATCGAGTTCGAAAACAAAGGGTAACTATTGTATTTATCGATTCCGGAAAAGTATACTGCGACTGGCGAATTATCCGAAAAAAATAAAGCGGGTACCTACCATATTTTTAGCATTTTGTGCCGATTACACGTGAGGAAATCAGCGTATTAAATGCGAAATAAATTTTATCTTTGCGAAAATCAAAATTTAGAAATGGCAGAATATAAACTATTACTTCCCTCAATGGGCGAAGGTGTGATGGAGGCCACAATTATCAGCTGGCTTTTCAACGAAGGCGACCAGGTGAAGGAAGATGATTCCGTTGTGGAAATTGCAACAGACAAAGTGGATTCTGATGTTCCGACACCGGTTTCAGGGACC
>JAEWOM010000188.1 GCA_023399675.1 Bacteroidota bacterium | reverse complement strand
AAACTGCAGCGCTTCAGTCCGACAAAAGCCGGACTCTACTCTGCGGTGCTTCCCGGCTTGGGACAGTTTTACAATAAAAAATACTGGAAAATTCCCGTTGCCTGGGGTGCTCTTGGCGCAGGAATTGGCTTAACACTTTGGTTCGATAAGGATTACCGCCGTTACCGCAGCGCATTTATTTCTGAACTGAACGGAGAACAGCATGAATTTTCGGACAGACCTTATATCGATGAAGTGGCACTCGGAAATTTTCAGGATATACGGAAAAGACAGCGCGATTATGCCATAGCAATCACCAGCCTGGTATACCTGCTCAATATTATCGATGCCGTAGTGGACGCGCATCTGTACGAAGGTCGCAATGATCCCGATCTGGCTATTGCGCCGACCGTGGTTTTTCCTGATTATGGAATACGAACCGCAACACCGGGAATCAGTTTAAGTTTTAAATTCTAACAGATGAAGATTGCATTGGTAGGATACGGAAAAATGGGTAAAATAATCGACCGCATCGCCGGCGAAAGGGGGCATGAAGTTGTGGCGCGACTGAATGAAACGCCGACTTCTGAAAATCTCGGAAATCCGGATGTAGTCATTGAATTCTCTCGGCCGGAATCTGCTTTTCACAATATTTCAGAATGTCTGAAACTCGGAATTCCTGTAGTTTCCGGTACAACAGGCTGGATCGAGCAAAGACCTGAAGTTGAGAAAATTGCCGAGCAGCACAATACCGCATTTCTTTACGGCTCCAATTTCAGTTTGGGAGTCAATCTTTTTTTTGCAATCAACGAAAAAGTGGCAGAAATGATGCAGGGTTACACAGATTATAATATTCAGCTGGAAGAAATTCATCATGTCCATAAAAAGGATGCACCAAGTGGAACGGCCATTTCTTTAGCTGAAGGCATCATCAAAAAAAATTCGCGTTTTACTGGGTGGAAACTGGACGAAACAGAAGAAAATAACCTTGGAATCACTGCAATTCGTGAAGATGAAGTTCCGGGAACGCATTCGGTATTCTACAGAAGTGCGGTGGATGAAATCGAACTCAAACACGTGGCATTTTCCAGAGACGGTTTTGCACTCGGAGCTATTGTTGCTGCCGAATGGATTCCGGGTAGAAGCGGTCATTTTACGATGAAAGACGTGCTTCAGTTGTAGCCGCTTCTGTAACAAATTAAGATGCAGTTAAACTAATTAAATCATCAGGCAAAAAATTATCGCTATCTACAAAGAATTATGAATTATTTCCTCACTTATACCATCTATGTGCTGATTCTTTCAGTGCTTATGGGCTTATCCACCTGGAAGCTTTTCAAAAAAATGGGTTACAATCCTGTTTTTGCGTTCGTACCTTTCTATAATTATTATATTATTCAGAAAGAAACCAATCACCCGAAATGGTGGGTTATCATGGCGTATCTACCGATTGTCGGGCCTATTATGATGACTGTATTTCATCTTTTTCTGATGGAAAAATTCGGCAAAACACTGGTGCCGCAGAAACTGATGACGGTTTTTCTACCGTTCATTTATATGGCGTTTGTCAATTATTCAAAAGAAACAGAACTCGAAGACGGAGATTCACTTTATTTGACATCGGAGGAAGAAACAGAGAAAAAGAAGGAGTCATTTTGGGGTTCCATCACGTTTGCGGTGGTTTTTGCGACGATTATTCACGTGTTCATAGCTCAGCCTTTCGGAATTCCGACCGGTTCCATGGAAAGAACGATGATGGTCGGAGATTTCCTTTTTGTAAATAAACTCAACTACGGTTTCAGAATGCCGATGCGTCCGCTCGCGATTCCTTTTCTTCAGGGAACCATAATGGATACGGGTCAGCCCGGAAATCCGAAAGATGATCCGAAATCGTATGTAGATGCTGTGAAACTTCCATATCTGCGTCTTCCGGGATGGGAAAAAGTAGAAAAAAATGACATTGTGGTTTTCAATTATCCACAGGATTCAGTACACACCGCTATCGACAGAAAGGACCCTTATGTTAAAAGATGTGTAGCGGTAGGTGGCGATACGGTGGAAATGCGGGGCGGTCGGCTTTTTGTTAACGGCCAGCCGGAAAAAATAATGGCTGATGCAGAAATGCAGCATGATTACTTTCTGCAGACCACTTCGGAAATTGACCTCAATAACCTGATCAATCAGTATGGGGCCATCAATGTTGTGGCCATTCCTGCAGAATATTTAGGACAGCTTGGAACCGGAGTAAAACTCGATCCGAAATACGCTACCTATAAAATGCAGCTCACCGATAAAATGGTGAATGACATTAAGCATCTTCCGGAATTCGTCTCCATTCAGGAAGATATTGCGACAAAAGGGAAAGCCAATATACAGTACTACAATCAGAATACGCATCGCGTCATGCTGCCGTATTCTATTTTTCCATATACCAGCAACTGGAACGAGGATTTTTACGGTCCGCTTCGCATTCCCAAAAAAGGAGATGTTATTCCGGTGACAAAAGAAAGTTTGGTAACTTATGGAAAACTCATTTCAGAATACGAAGGCAACGAACTTGTTGAGCGCGACGGAGCCATTTTCATTAA
>JAEWOM010000164.1 GCA_023399675.1 Bacteroidota bacterium | reverse complement strand
GTTCGTCTGGACAATATCATCAACGAAACCATTAAGAAGGGTGAAAAAACGCTTCCAGGTGAGCAGGTTTTTGAACTATACGACACCTTTGGTTTTCCCGCAGATTTGTCGAGAATCATTGCTGAAGAAAAGCAGCTGACTGTGGATGAAAAAGGTTTTGAAGCCGAAATGGAAAAGCAGAAAATGCGTTCCAAAAAAGATTCAGCTGCGAAAGTTTACGACTGGATTGTTCTGGAAGAAAAATCTGAATCTTTCGTGGGTTACGACCAGATTTCGTCTGAAACCTACATCACGAGATACAGAAAAGTTGAAAATAAAGACGGTGAATTTTACCAGATTGTGCTGAACAAAACGCCTTTCTATCCGGAAGGCGGTGGCCAGATTGGCGATAAAGGAATTCTGATTCCGAGTTATGCGGAGCATTTTGACATTTCGAAACCGGAAATGTACAATGTGAAGGACAATCCGGAAGTGATTGAAGTCCTGGATACCAAAAAGGAAAACAACCTGATTATTTCTTTGATCAAAGATTTACCGAAAGACGCGGGCGCTGTTTTCTATGCAAAAGTAGATGCTAAAAACCGCAGAAATACACAGGCCAATCACTCGGTGACGCACTTGCTGCACGAAGCATTGCGCGATGTTCTGGGAACGCACGTGGAACAGAAAGGTTCTTATGTTGGTCCGGAATACCTTCGTTTTGACTTCTCACATTTCTCCAAAATGAATGAGGATGAACTGAAGTTGGTTGAAGAAAAAGTCAACACGAAAATCAAGGAAAATATTGTGTTGGAGGAATTCCGCGATTTGCCGATTGCTGAAGCAACGGAGAAAGGAGCGATGATGCTTTTCGGTGAAAAGTACGGTGACAAAGTAAGAATGATTCAGTTTGGAACATCAAAGGAACTCTGTGGAGGAACGCACGTAAAATCTACCGGAGAAATCGGTCATTTCAAGATCACTTCTGAAGGATCAACTGCTGCGGGAATCCGTAGAATTGAAGCGATTTCCGGTGATAAATCTGCGGAATATTTTAAGGCTTTGGAAACTCAGCTTTCGGAACTTTCACAATTACTGAAATCAAAAGATCTGGCAAAATCTGTTGAGAAATTAATCGCAGAAAATGCCACGCTGAAATCTGAAGTGGAATCTTTGAAAAAAGAAAAAGCACAGGGCGAAACCGCCAACTGGAAAAACGATTTCGTGGAAAGTGGCGATAAAAAACTTCTCGTGAAAAAAGTTTCAATGGATGCCGGAAGCGTGAAGGACATCGTGTTCCAACTGAAAAAAGAAATACCGAATTCTGTTACAATCATCATCTCCGATGCAGGAGAAAAGCCAATGATTACCGTGGGAGTTTCTGCCGATCTGGAAGCAAAATATCACGCCGGAAACATCGTGAAAGAACTGGCCAAAGAAATCCAGGGCGGCGGCGGTGGAAATCCGGGCTTTGCAACCGCAGGCGGTAAAAACCTTACGGGAATTGATGCAGCGGTGGAGAAAGCGAACGCGCTTTAATTGCAGATAAGAAATTATGAATTACGAAACCTCTCATTTTTGGGAGGTTTTTCGTTTAGCAAAGTAATAATTATCCCGCGGAAAGCAGCTTCAGGAATTTTCGAAATCAAGATATAGATGAAAATCTTTAGTCAGATTGACCAAAATGATATCGTTAAATGCCGGATTATCTCACCGTTACATGAAAACAGCTCTGCTGCTTCTCTTTGATGTAATAGATTTTTCCTGCTTTTTCGTATTCTTTCAATAGGCCGTCCAGCATTTTTTCAAGTCTTTCATTTCGTTGCAGCCTGTCATTGAATCGCACATAAGAAATATCGAAGGAATTGCCGTAATTATGCGAGCTCAGTCCCAAAGATGCATTCGGATTTATTTTACGCAGATTACACTGGTCTTCTAAAGTTCTCGTCAGTGAAGTGAAAGTCAGCGTACTCCCTTTGCTTTTGGAACTGAATTTTTTGGCGATTTCCAGCAGCATCGCTTCGGCTTTCGGCACGAGCAGCGCATGGCTGTGATCGAGTTTACTGATTCTGTATCCCTTCCCCAACTTCTTTACCGGCGAGAGTTTCCCGTTCGAACGGTATTTTTTAATGGTTTTTTCGTCCTTCAGAACCGATACTTTGAATTTTTTGGATGCGTTGAGATGTTTAGCATAAACCGGAGACGGAACAACAGCAAGAATTATACTCATGTCATAGCATTTCTTCTGCGCATTGATCAGCAGGACAGATCCGAAAAAGGTTAATAGAAAGGCGAAATTTTTCATACGTTCAGCAGAAATAACGCAAAAGCCTCAAAATTATTATCAGTAACAAAGCAGTTTTGGCGATGAAAAGGAATGATAAAAATGAATATCATCATTCAGAAGGCAAAATCTCAACTTCTTTTTTTGTTAAGTGTAAATTTCTTACGAAGTTAAATCGTGCGACCGGAAGCTTTTTTTCGATAGCTACTAACGGGTTTGTCCTTTTTTATAAAAATATCTTGACCTGTTCCAAAA
The DNA here is from genome assembly GCA_023399675.1 of Bacteroidota bacterium. GTDB lineage: Bacteria > Bacteroidota > Bacteroidia > Flavobacteriales > Weeksellaceae > JAEWOS01. The sequence goes on along the minus strand of JAEWOM010000164.1, from coordinate 1,402 downwards.
CTTCCTAAAAAATTATACATTTGTTTAAAAGCTGATCTATGATTAAACGATTCCTGTATTTTCTGTTCCTGATTCCCGTAATTTCTACAGCACAAATAAACCTGAAAGTAACTGACGGCGTATCGGGTAAATCGATATCCAACGCCGCTGTGTACTGCAATGATGAAATGATTGCAACAACCGATGAACAGGGCAACGCGACATTTAAAACCAAATGTAAGAAATTGGAAATCGAAGCCATTTTATATGACGGTACAGAAGCAAATACCACTGTAAACATGAACGTAAGACTTCAGCCGTCATCGGAACGCTCCCGAAATATTCAGAGAATTGTTCTTGAAGATAAAAGCGATCCACGCGCATTGCGGATTTTGGATGAGGTGGAGAAAAGATATCAGCAGAACAGTCCGAAATCATTGGACAGCTATAATTTTAAATCGTACAGTAAAATTTCTGTTGACCTCGATAAAGACAGTATTGAGGATTACCGCACGTTCATGAACCGCCGCGCCGATTCGCTTGCGGCAATCCCGAGAAATAATTTGAAGCAGAAGGAAGGCGAAAAAAAGGATTCGCTGATGGAAGAAGATCTGTACAAAGCGATGCAGGAAAGTCAGCTTTTCATGTGGGAAAAAGCACAGCTTTACCAGTATTCCAAAAATCTTGGTGAAAAGGTCAAAATCCTTGACAGCCGCGTTTCCGGACTGCAAAATCCAATCTACGAGCTCATTGCGATCAACGCCTCCAATCTGGGCAGAACACCGCGTGTTTTACAGCGCGACAACAGAAATCTGTACCGCTTTTTTCATACAGATACAATCGATTTAGACGGTAGGAAAAATTTAGTGATCAAATACCGGCCGGTGACTACAAAACGGAATGCGAACCGCAGAAAATTCACCGGTTCAATCTTCGTTGATCAGCAAACGTACGGCGTAAGAAAAATTGAAAATCAGGCAAGAAATGCGCGGGAAGGAATCATGACTGCGAACTGGCAGCTGATTGACGGCAAATGGTTTCTGGTAAGTGAAGATTTGCGCCGCATCGCCGGAACGCAGCAGTTTGATACCAAGGAAAAAAAGAAAACTGAACCTAAAACAAAAAACAAAGACACAGACGAAGCGAAAACAGACAGTATAAAATCCGCTGATCAGAAGACTTTTGGTAATTACATTTATATCAAAAACCGCTTTTTTGATTTCGAGACGAATATTCAGCAGGACGCTGCCGATTTCAAAGGTTACACTTACCAAATAAAGAATGCAGACGGATCGATGCTCGAACAGTACCGCACCGAGGAACTTACAGACCGCGAAATGCGTACCTACGAAAACATCGACAGCCTCACGAATAAACTCGGACTGGAAAAGAAAGTAAACCAGCTGATTACACTGCTTAGAGG
>JAEWOM010000100.1 GCA_023399675.1 Bacteroidota bacterium | reverse complement strand
CTCCGGAATCCACCACCACAGAATCCTGCATTGCAATCTGATTGCTGTCGGTTTTGTTTACCACCTGCGCGTTCAGTACAGCGGAACAAAGTACGATGATGAGTAGCAGAAAACGCATAAGAAGTAGTATAGGCGGACAAAAATAGGAAAATAAAGGTAAAAAAATGATCGGAAGACATTCCTTCCGATCATTTCAACCGCAAAAAGCGGTTATTGAAAAAAATAATTTGATACTAATTGTCGTATCCTGGATTTGGCTCAACCATAGACCCGGCTAAATCAGTTTCAGCTCTCGGAATTGGGAAAGCAAGCAATTGCGGATTTACTGCAGCTGGTTTGAACGAGGTATCACCCCATCGCAACATATCCCACATTCTGAACCCTTCACCAAGAAGCTCTTTCTTTCTTTCTTCTTTGATGATATTCATATCAACTGCTGTAGCTGCTGGAAGCCCTCTGTTCGTAATAATTTGGTTATAATACGTTAAAGCAGTAGCTGCACTACCACCGTTAAGCTCGGCTTCTGCACCATTTAGAAGTACTTCCTCGTAGCGAATCATCTTAATATTATCTGCACCTGTTCTGTTCAGGTATTTTCCTCTGTTCGCATAAGAAAGGAAATGATAATTATTACCACTTACGGTAAGAGGTGTAATTAAGTTTCGTCGGACATCATTCTGTGCATATAATGGAAGTACAGTGGTCTTACAAACGAGATTCGCGTAGCCGTTTGCACTAAGCACCTGATTGTATGATGATGTAGATAAAGATGAATCCGTTCCTACCTCAAGTTCAAAAATAGCGTTTGGTGCAGCACCTCTAAGTACATAATCGAAAGAAGGCTGATACAAATCCCTGGGTACTACAGTATACTTGTTAAGCAATTCCGTTGTTAGCTGACGTACTTTAGCATAATCGCCTTTGTACAGGTAATACCTTGACATAAATGCTTTTGCCGCATTGATGGATAATTCAACTTTGTTTGCCGGTGAGTCATATGTAGATCTTGCAACCATCATCGCCAAACCTTTAGCAAAATCGCTTTCAATCTGTGCTTCTGTTTCAGCGATAGTACTTCTGGCTTTCTTTTCACTGGGATCAAACTTTAAAGGAGTAACAATTCCCTTGTCACCACCGGTATACTTTTGGCCGTACAATCTCAAAAGATCAAAAAACCCCTGAGCGCGAAGAACATACGCCTGCCCTTGAAAATACTCAGCTGTCTGAAGATCGACGGAAGTACCTGACAACGTAGTTAGGTCAGTATTTATGACGATATTGGTTTTACCAATCATCGTATAGATTTGGTTATACGTACCGACTGCATACAGATCATTTGAAAGCATGGTATAATTCTGTACATTCAGAAAATAACCTGATGCTGTATTGCTGTACATTTCATCTGATCTTACTTCAGCATAAGCCAAGAAATCTCTACCATAATACGTAGAAGCTCTCATGGATGAATATGCTCCTCTTACAAATGATTTAATCTCATTAACAGTGGTAAGGTCAGATTGGATGACAGACTGCTCAAACTCCCTGTCCACAAACGAATCGCTACAAGAAACTGATGCTACGGCTACACCCGCAGTAATCATTATTGTTTTTATTATTCTATTTTTCATTTTCTTTAAGTATTAGAAGGTAAAATTAACACCGAAAAGGTATGTTTTCAAAATAGGAAGCCCCAGGTTTGAAGAACCGGTCACATTGATTTCCGGGTCAAATCTCAGATCCTTGTCAAACATATGCGTCCAGGCGTTATTGGCCATTACATAAATTTGGAAAGAATTTAATCCGGCAGTTCTCAACAAATCAGGATTGAAGGAGTATGACAGCCTTGCATTGCTGAGTCTGATATAATCACCGTCATACAGGAATCTGGAAGAAGCAGCATTGGAGCGTTTGTTTCCTAAGTATATTGGCTTAGGATTCGATGCAGTTGTATTCTGTGGAGTCCAGTAATCGCCGAAAACGGTTCCATATCCCGGATAATTGTACGTATACTGACCATCTGAGAAGGTGTACAAAGCCCAGTCATCATATATTTTAGAACCGAAGCCATAGGTGAACTGAACGTCTAGACCAAAACCTCTGTAGGAAAGATTGGCATTTGCTCCACCATAGATATCACTTAACATTGAACCCTGTACTGCCTGCTTGGCCTGGTTATAATTATTTGTGGTTTCACCATCCACTCCATTCAAATACCAAAGCGGATCACCATTCGCCGGATCTACCCCTGCCCACTTTCTCATATACCAGGTTCTAACGCTTTCTCCAACTCTGATCGTCGTAGTTGCCCCGTTCACGTCGCCACCGTACAGCTCAGTAATTTTGTTATCCAAAGTGGAGAGATTAAATCCAAGATCAAAGTTCAGTTGATCTCGTCCACCTTCAAAAATCTTGGTATTAAGTGTGAACTCATACCCCTTATTCACCAAAGATCCAATATTATCCAAGTAGCTCGTCAAACCTTGCGAAGTTTGCAGTGGTAAACTGTACAACAGGTCATTTGTTTCTTTATTAAAGTATTCTGCAGAAATTGTCAGTCGATTTCTGAAAAACCCAAAATCCAATCCTATATTAAATGGTTTCACAGTTTCCCATCTCAGATCCGGATTCATAAAACCTGAATAACCTGCAGCGGCTTGATCATTGTAATTGATGTTATAACCATACAGTGCATAAGGATTTGCACTAACCTGGTTACCAAGTTTACCGTAAGATGTCCTGAATTTCAGCATTGAAATCTGGTTGATATCTCTAATAAAGTTAAGTCTGGCTAAGTCAACTCCCAAACCTAAAGACCAGAAGTTTCCGGCTTTGTTTCCAGGCATGAATTGAGATAAAACATCGCGTCTGAATGAAGCATCTACCAATACGAGTCTGTCATAATCGTAATGTCCGGTGACTGCATAACCATATCTTGAACCCACACCCATTGTACCGTCATAACCATAAGGAACAACAAAGTTCGCTAAAGTATTCAGCTGTGGCGTACCAACGGTTATACCGGTTGCCTGCAGAAATTTATTATCCGTTTTATAAGCCTCCTGTATTAAGGTAGCACCGATATTATGGAGATCGAATTTATGGTTATATTCTAAAATATTCTGGATATTAAAATTGAAGTATCTGTTATTGGATGTTCTTTGATATCCACCATAAGTGAAGCCGTCACCATGCGTCGGATTCCAGTATGTATCTTCTTCAATCGTAATGTACTCAGGTGAGAAAACCAGTTTATAAACAAGATTTCTTAAAATTTTATACTCTCCGCTCAAATTGGCATAACCTCTGAATGTTCCGGCCTTGCTAAAGTTATTCTCTAAAAGGTATGGCACATTGAACATCCCATTGGACAATCTGGAATTACTTGGAAGCCAATAATAGCTGCCGTCCGGATTGTAAACAGGATCTGTCGGCCTGTTGAAATACTGTGCCAAAATTGGATTAGCAAAAGCACCACCCTGGCTCAAAGTTCTCAATTTTGAGTATGAAAACTGGAAATCTGTAGTTAGCGTAAATCTCTCGGTTGCTTTATATGCGAGTTTAGTAGTAAACGCCATTCTATTAAAAGAGGAGTTTTTCACTAAACTTTCCTGGTTAAAGTAATTTGCAGAACCATAATAAGTTAAATTATCACTTCCGCCACTCATACTGAAATCTGCATTCTGTTGCCATCCCAAACGTTGGGTTTCTTCTGCCCAGTCGGTATCGTGTGTTGAATTAAACACTCCGGCAGGACCTGCTCCTATTGCACCATTCTGAATATCTTCAATCGTATAATTTGAACCAAAATAATTGGAAAAACCGTCCGCAAGATATTGTTTCCATTGATCTGCTGTGAAACGTTCATGCTGTTTTACAGCGCGATCATTAAAACCACTGTTAAAGCCAAGATTAAATCTCGGACGTCCTTTCCTACCTGATTTAGTGGTAATTACGATAACACCTGCCCCAGCATCCGCACCATAAACAGCTGTGGAAACTGCATCTTTCAGCACTGTAATTGATTCGATGTCATCCGGATTGAGGTTTGCCAGAATATTTGCGGTGGTATTACCTGTAGTAAGATCTCCATTGGCAATTCTTACCCCGTCCAATACGTAAATAGGGGAAACTACGCCATTAATGGAAGAGATACCACGTACTCTTACACTGGCCATTCCACTGGCTGACCAGAAGAGCTACCGGTTTGTACACCAGTTGTTCTACCCTGCAGCATCTTATCAACGGATGCCACCGGAACCTGCTTAATGGCTTCGCTCCGAACCGTCGACACTGCACCGGTTACTTCACTGATTACCTTTTTTTGTCCAAAACCAACAATAACCACTTCCTCGATTTCCCTTTCCTGGATAGTGTCATTTGAAGTTTGCGCAAACACCAATCCTACTCCTGCGAAGAAAAGCGCCGCAATACTTAACAGTTTTACAATCCCATTCATATTAACATTTTTTAATATTAGGGCAGATATGTTAAAAAATACTAAATAAAAAAATATTTTTTGAGAAATTTTAAAAAAAAACAGGATATTAAGTGTCTATAAGGCTATTATGTTGTTTATTACAAAAGTATTCATAATGAAAAAAAAATCACTCTACAGTCTGCAGAGTGATTAATATTAATTATTTGTTAACATTTATTTCAGTTTCTTCTTCACTTCCACTTCTTCATAAACTTCAAGAAGGTCATTTTCCTCAATATCATTGAAGCCTTTGATGCTCAATCCGCATTCATAACCTTTCGTCACTTCTTTCACATCATCTTTGAAACGCTTCAAGCTGTCGAGTTCACCGTCGTGTTTTACAATACCGTCGCGGAGCAGACGAACTTTGGAGTTTCGGGTTACCTTTCCGGAAAGAACCATACAACCTGCGATGGTACCGACCTTAGAAATTTTGAAAACTTCGCGAATTTCCACGTTTCCGATCACTTCTTCCTTGATTTCCGGTGACAGGAGACCTTCCATCGCTTCCTTCACCTCATCAATCGCTTTGTAGATGACAGAATACGTTCTGATTTCGATTTCTTCTTTGTCAGCCAGATCTTTCGCATTTGCACCCGCTCTGACGTTAAATCCGATAATAATTGCATCGGATGCGGTAGCCAGGTTGACGTCGGATTCGGTTATCTGACCTACACCTTTGTGCAGGATATTCACGCTGATTTCTGCCGTAGACAGCCTCTGAAGCTGATCTGAAAGTGCTTCAACCGATCCGTCTACGTCACCTTTCAGGATAATATTCAGTTCCTTGAATTCGCCAAGGGCAATACGTCTTCCGAGTTCCTCCAGCGTTGTATGCTTCTTGGTCCGGATGGACAGTTCGCGCTGCAGCTGGCCGCGTTTATTTGCAATGGATTTCGCTTCACTTTCATCCTGATAAACCCGGAATTTGTCACCGGCTGTCGGTGCACCGTCGAGACCCAGAATCGTGGCAGGTTTTGAAGGTCCGGCCGAATCCATATTTCTGCCTCTTTCGTCGAGCAATGCTTTCACTTTACCGTGGTTTTTCCCGGCCAGAACATAATCGCCGACGCGAAGTGTTCCTGTTTCGACAAGCATTGTTGCAACATAACCGCGTCCTTTATCCAGTGATGCTTCAATAACCACTCCCTGCGCATTTCTTGCAGGATTGGCCTGCAGTTCCAGCATTTCTGCCTGCAGAAGAACTTTTTCCAGCAGCAGATCAACATTGTTACCGAATTTTGCTGAAATTTCCTGAGACTGAACATTTCCGCCCCATTCTTCAACCAGAATATTCATGGCTGAAAGCTGCTCTCGGATTTTGTCCGGATTTGCGGTTGGCTTATCTACTTTATTGATTGCTATAATCATCGGTACTCCGGCTGCCTGTGCGTGCGCAATTGCTTCTTTAGTCTGCGGCATCACTTCATCATCCGCTGCAATTACGATAATGGCGATATCCGTAATCTGTGCTCCACGTGCACGCATTGCGGTAAACGCTTCGTGACCCGGTGTATCGAGGAAAGTAATTTTTTCGCCGTCTTCCAGTTTTACGTTGTATGCACCGATATGCTGTGTAATACCACCGGATTCTCCGGCGATAACATTGGTTTTTCTTACATAATCGAGGAGAGATGTTTTACCGTGGTCAACGTGTCCCATCACAGTAACGATCGGAGCGCGTTTTTCCAGATCTTCTTCTGCATCCATTTCCTCATCGCTGTCGGTATCTTCAAGACCGGCATCCTGGAATTCTATTTTGTATCCGAATTCGTCTGCAACGAGCAGAAGCGTATCCGCTTCCAGTCGCTGGTTCATCGTTACCATAACTCCCAATGAAAAACATGCAGAGATCACTTCTGTCGGGCTCACATTCATCAAACTTGCCAGTTCACCAACTGTGATAAATTCGGTTACCTTAAGTGTAGTGTCCTGAGCTTCAAGTTCCTGCTGAAGTTCATCCTGCTCCCTTCTGAAAATTCTTTTTTCTTTCCGGTACTTGGCACCTTTAGACTTACCTCCTTTACTGGTCAGTTTTTCCAGTGTTTCCTTAATCTGGTTCTTTACCTGCTCATCTGTAAGCTCAACAGGCATGGTACGCTGTCCGCGTCCGCCACCTTTTTTACCCTGGCCTCCTCTGTTGCCCTGGTTATTTCCGCCCTGCGGTCTTTGTCCACCGGCTCCCGGTCTGTTTCTACCCTGTCCGGCTGACTGTTGTCCTGTTGCAGGTTTTTCAATTCTTTTGCGTTTCTTCTTACGGTCGGAACCGCTGCTTTGAAACTGCGTAAGATCTACCTTTTCTTTCAGAATTTTCGGCCCGTCCAGTTTCTGGTAAACGGTTTTAATTTTTTCCGGGGTATCGAATTCCACCTGTTTGATTTCTTCAGATTGGGACACTTCCGGCTTCTCCGCAGGCTTCGCTGTTTCTGCTTTCGGTGCTTCCTTTTCCGGTTGAACTGCAGGTTTTTCGGTTTTTTTCTCTTTTCTGGCTGCAGGTTTAGATCTGCCGCTTTGCAGGGTGGACAGATCAATTTTATCCAATACCTTAAATTCCTGCTTATCGCTGCCTGCCGTAATAACTTCCTCTTTCGGTTCTTCAGGCTGAACTTCCGGTTTTGCTTCCTCGGCTTTCGCAACTTCTTCTTCAGGCTTTTTACCGCTGAGATCTACTTTGCCCAGAACTTTCGGTTCAGCTTTTAGCGTTGATTTTGCGCGGATTACTTCCGGAACTTTTTCCTCAATCGCCAGTTTTTCCTCAGGTATTTTGGAAATAACCACTTCATGCGAAGCTTTGCGCTGCTGGCTGTCTTTTGCAAACTCACCTGCAAGTGCATTGTAAGCTGCTTCGTTCAGCTGAGCATTTGGATTGGCTTCCACTTCAAATCCCTTATCCTGCAGAAATTCTACAAGTCTGGAAATTGAAATATTAAACTCCTTTACCGCTTTGTTTAGTCTTACTTTTGGCATATTTTACTTCGTTACAGGTCTGGTTGATAAATAACCTGTCTTTTTTGTGATTTTAGTTTAAATAGGACAGCTGGATTACATTAAGCTTCCAGTTCTTCCTTCAGTATCTGTTTTACATCATCAATCTGTTCTTCTTCCAGATCCACCATTTTTACCAGTGCATCGGTATCTTTATCCAGAACACTTCGTGCTGTATCCAGACCTACTTTCTTAAATTCTTCAATAATCCAGTCTTCAATTTCGTCTTTGAACTCATCCAGTTCAACATCATCGTCTTCGGAGGTTTCGCGGTATACATCAATTTCAAAACCGGAAAGCCATGAGGCGAGCCTGATATTCTGACCCTGCTTACCGATCACTTTCGAAATTTCTTCCACCGGCGTATAAACCATTGCGTAATTTTCGTCCTGGTTAAGGTCGATTTTATTCACCGTGATATTTCCGAGTGCTCTTTTTACTAATATTTCTGGATTTTTGGACCACTGAATAACGTCAATATTTTCATTTCTCAGTTCGCGTACCACTCCGTGAATTCTGGAACCTTTCACGCCGACACATGCTCCTACCGGATCAATACGGTCATCATAGGCATCCACGGCAATTTTTGCTTTTTCGCCGGGAATTCGTACCACTTTCTTCAGGATAATAGTTCCGTCCTGAATTTCAGGGATTTCCAGTTCCAAAAGTTTTTCCAGGAATCTCGGTGACGTTCTGGAAACGGTGATCTGAGGCTTGGATCCTTTGAAATCTACAGATTCAACTACCGCGCGGATGTTCTCACCTTTTTTATAGAAATCGGAAGGAATCTGATTTTCCTTTGGTAAAATAAATTCGTTGTCTTCGTCATCAAGAAGAATCGCATGAGCCTTACGCACATGGTGAACTTCTCCGGTTACTATTTCGCCGATTCTGTCCTTAAATTCGTCATAAAGCATGGCGTTGTTATGCTCCTGCAGTTTGGTTGCCAAAATCTGCTTTAAAGTAAGTATGCTTCTGCGTCCGAGCTGAGCAATGGGAATTTCCACCGCATACTCCTCACCTACTTCGAACGTTTCATCAATTTTTTTCGCTTCAGAAATTTCTATCTCCAGATCATCATCTTCCGACATTTCGTCTTCTACAATGGTCTTATTCAGGAAAATCTGGAAGTCACCTTTATCAGGGTTTACGATAACATCAAAATGATCATCTGAATCAAATCTTTTTCTCAGAAGTGTTTTCAGTGAATCTTCAATAATTGCCATCAGGTCAATTTTACTGATGCTTTTTTCGTCTTTAAAATCGCCAAACGC
>JAEWOM010000079.1 GCA_023399675.1 Bacteroidota bacterium | reverse complement strand
CAACTGGAAAAGGTTTGGCTGCAAAATTCCGTCTGCGCTCGAAAGTCAGGCTTTGCTGCATCATTATCAGAATTTCTGTATCAAAAAAAACTGCTTGAAATGTGCCATCGGTTTTAAACTCCTGAATTAGATTTGAAATAATTATCTTTACAGCATGATGCTGAAGGAACCAAAATTCATAACGGAAATTCGCCACCGTGTCGAGCGCGAATGGTTCGGGACGCTTACCAGATTGGGTGCCAAGCTCGGCATTCCCGTATCAAAACTGCGCGTTTTCTTTATTTACTCCACTTTTGCCACCGTGGGATTCTTTTTCCTGATCTATCTCGTTCTGGCATTTTCACTTTGGGTAAAGGATATTTTCGTGACACGAAGACCCAGCGTTTTTGATCTTTAGAAATTTCTTGTGCATTTATTTCACCTGATATTCCAGTTTGATGGTTATTCGGGCTTCTTTTTCTTTGCTCGAGGTATTAAAAGTACCGCCGTATGAAAATTCTTCATTGGAATTTGGCGCCGTAATCTGAATGACTCCCATCGTTGCTTTTTTAAGATCGCCCAGTGAACTGCCCGAATTTTCTGCTATTTTTTCAGCTCTTTCCCGCGCATCTTTGGTTGCGTCCGCGATCATCTGCTGTTTTACATCAGCCAGTTTTGTATAGAAATAACTGGGCGGCGATGAGGTAAACTCAATCCCCAAATTGATGATTTCCGTGATATTTCTTGCCAGATTTTCGATTTTCACTACATCTTTACTGTCCAGTGATACGCTTTGGGAAAGCTGGTATCCATTGAAATTCTGGTGACTGGCACCGTTGGTATCGCTTACGTAAGTATACTGCTTCTGAATATCAACCGCAGAGAAAACAATCTGATTTTTGGCGATACCTTTCGAAACCAAATAATTCTCAATGACTTTCCTGTCGTTTGCGAGGTGATCATACGCTGATTTAAGTTCAAAACTGCTGCGTGAAAAATTTCCGCTCCAGGTAATTAAATCCGATGTAAACTTCTTCGTACCAAGTCCGGTCACGGAAATTGTATTCTCAGCCTTATTTCGGTTCTTCACAGCGCTGCCGAGAACTGCCAGACCGATAACAAAACCCAAAGCAGCAATAGCCGTGATGATAATATTTTTATTCATATTGGTTTTGGGGAATTATTGAATTTTAACGCAATAGTGAATTCAAAAATTATTCCAATATTTTTAAGATTTTGTTAACTTTTTGTTTGGATTTATTTAACGTTTGAATTGATGTCCTCACGGTAAACTCAACTTTTCATCAGGCTGCAACATCAGCGGTATGGACAGTCGGACGCGAACCGGAAGGTTTGTTATCCCGCAGCATCAGAAAATCTTTCAAAGCGCTTTTCAGATAGGATGTAATTGCCGCTTCGTCAAAATTACCGCGGTATTTTGTCGCCAGGTTATACCGCATATTGGCGTACGCAACGAACTCGTCGAAACGGAAATCATCGAGACCATGTTCAGTGAAATATTTCCGGTCAATCCGGGTTCGAACTTCAGCAAAAAAAGCTTCGGTTTCGTAATAGTTTGCAATAATCGGTTTTGGTTTCACAGCGTTATGAATCAAACCGGCAACTGCACCGGCAAGACCCAGCACATTGACCTGTCCTGCCGAATAATTGGGTCCCATTGCAAGCGTCTGCGGCATGGACAGTTTGGGTTCAGCACCACCAGCAGGAGGCTTCTGCATATACGTATTCAGCTCACTTTTCAGTCGGTTCACTTTTCCGGACTGCTTCAGTGCCTGTACATCTTTTTTAAGGTCACCACTCGGCACAAATGCGATTTTCACTTCAGGAATTTCTACTTCCTGTCTTAACATCACAATGTCCACGGGCTTTTCAAAATTAGCACTGGCGGCGCGAAACTCCTGCCGAACAAACCTCTGGCTCACCACCCTGATTTTATCACCGGAAAGTGCGGCAATCATAAAAATCCCTTTTGTATCGGTAACGGTAATTTCGTTTGTACGCATATTCACTACCTGCACTCCGACAATTGGATTATTTTCCTCGGTGACGACTTTTCCGAACAGATACTGCTGCGCTGAAACTAAACCGGAACAAAGAAGGAGAAAAACTGTAAAGGATAAAGTTGTTTTCACGTTATATTTTTATTCAAAATTAGTTCATTGTAATATCTGAAAAATAAATTTAACCGTGATTAACACCTTTTGGCAATTTTTTGGAAAACACGATTTCTTTTTCGTTAAAATGCAACCCGAATCTGTTAAAAAACGCAGTGAAAAATCTGTAAATTGCAAACATTAAAACCCGCTTTATGCAGAATTCTTACACCGTAATCAATGCTTCCGCAGGATCCGGAAAGACTTATGCGCTCGTGCAGCGCCTGCTCATAATCTGTCTGCGTTATCCGGAAAATCATACAGCGATTCGGCATATTTTAGCGCTCACGTTCACCAACAGGGCAGCGAATGAAATGAAAGAGCGGATTTTGGTTTGGCTCAAGAAATTTACAGAAGATGATTACACTGAAAATCCCGAACTTAAAGGAATTCAGGAAGAACTTAGGAATGAAGGAATAAAAATTTCCATTGATGATTTGCACCAACGCTCAGGAAAACTGCTCGATTATATTCTGCATCATTATTCGGCATTCAATATCGGAACAATTGACCGTTTCAACAGCCGGCTGGTAAGGAGTTTCAGCCAGGAACTCGGATTAGCGAAGAACTTCAATCTTGAAATCAATGCGGAACCGTTTTTGCTGGAAGCTGTCGATCAAATGCTCGATCAAATCGGGGAAGATGATGAGATTTCACGGGCATTCATGGATTATGTGAATTACAGCCTGGACAATGAACAGCGCGTAAACCTGAACAAGACACTGTACGACGCCTCCAAAGAATTCCTGAATGACATCCATTACGAACATCTCAAAAAAAACAGTTCTTTTGACACAGCCAGCTATGAAGCCGCAACCGAAACGCTTCGCGACAAAATAAAATTACTTCAGGAAGAAAGCAGGCAGAATGCACAGGATGCTTTACAGAGGGTAAAAAACAACGGTCTGGAGAAAGCTGATTTTGCCGGAGGAAAAACCCAGTCAATCATTCAGTTTTTCGATAAATTCATTGCAGACGGAATACCGACGCTGCAGGTTTCAGAAGAACATGAAGAGAAGAAATTGGCAACTTATGCGAAAGGCGCTTCGGCAAAATCTCAACACAAGCAGGCTCTAATACTTGAAAATCTGGATTTTTTGCTTGACAAACGGAATCAGATTATTAAAAACCACATAGAAATTCAAAAGAACGAAAAAGTTCTGGGTGCACTGTTGCCGTTAAAAGTAAATGCTGACGTTCAGCGGGAACTTGAGAAAATTGAAGATGAAAAGGATGTTGTGCTGCTTTCAAAATTCAATATTCTGATCAACGAAAACCTCAGCAGCGAACCTTCTCAGTTTATCTATGAAAAGGTCGGCACGCAGTATGACCATTATTTTTTCGACGAGTTCCAGGATACTTCAGTTTTGCAGTGGCGAAATTTCATTCCGTTACGGAATGACAGCATTTCGAAACAGGGCACCAGTTTTACTTTGGTTGGCGACCCAAAACAGAGTATTTACCGTTTTCGCGGCGGTGAAAGCAAAATCATGCTGGAAATCATCAAAGGTGAAAATGATTCTCAGAAAAAGGCTCACGTTGAAGTTCTGAAGGATAACTGGCGAAGTTCCCAAAGAATCGTAGAATTCAACAATGCGCTTTACATGCATCTTTCAGGACCTCTTGAACCCGATCATCAGAAAATTTTCGGGAAGGACGCCCAACAAAATGCAAAATCTGCCATCGAGGGCAATGTCTTTGTCAGGCTTATTGAGAACGCCACCAAGCAGGAATTTTATAATAACACCGCGATCCGCATGCAGCAGGACATTCAATACTGCCTCGATGCCGGTTTTGCCATGGCTGATATCACGATCTTATGCCGTGGAAATAAAGATATTTTCAATTATGCACAGCAGCTTGGCGCTTTGAAAGTACAGTATCTCGGTAGAGAAAGCAATATAAAAACCATCTCGGACAGTGGACTTACCCTGGAGCTTTCAGATACCTTAAATGCTGTGATGATGTTCCTGAATTGGGAAGCAAACCCCGAAAACCGCCAGTTTTTGGTCATGTTGATGTACTGGCTGAAGAAATCCGGGAGAATAACGACCGTCGATTTTACGGCAGAACTGCTCGAAATCCTGCATTTAGACAGTAAGGAGCGAATCTGCGGACATATCAGCGACAGATACGGAGTGACATTGTACCGTAAAGATTTCCCGAAACTCAACCTGTACAATTTTGTGGAATATTACATTCACGAATTTGCAGTAAATGGCAGGGAAACGGATTTTCTGCTGAATTTTCTTGAAATGGTGTACGGATTTACACAAAACTCCGGATCCACCATCAAAGACCTCATCAAATACTGGAATGAAGAAGCGCACAAACAGACCATTCAGCTTTCTGAAAATGTCGATGCGATACAGCTGATGACCGTGCACAAGGCAAAAGGCCTGGAATTTCCCGTGGTTTTTTTTCCGATGATCAACAAGAACATGGACAGCGAATTCCGCGAATGGTACGACACCGAAAACGAATTTGGCCTGTCATGCGTGAACATTACCCAATTTGGTAAAGGGTTGGGCACTTATGACAAAGAAATCAACAACTTTAACCGTACAAACGCCTACCGAAACCTCATCGACCGGATCTGTGTGCAGTATGTGGCCACGACAAGACCGGTGGAGCAACTGTTCCTTTACATTCAAAAACCAAATAAAACGACCAATTCTCTGGAAATTTATGATTTTGTACAGCTGAAAAATCCAGGCAATCGGGACGATTTCAGTTATTTCGGGGAACATGAGGTAAACAGAGCACACGAGAAAAAAAGCGGGAAAACAGCTCATCAGTATACCGGTATAGACAGTTTAAGCAGGAAGCATGAGGATATTCATTCCATCAAAATAGCTACTCCGTCACGAAATTATCGTGAAACAGTTGAGCATGTCAGAGCCGGAATTTTTGCACACGACATCCTTGCCGAGATAAAATATCCTGAGGACGCGGACCATGTATTAAGAAAATACCTGCTAAACGGCGTCATTACGAGCGAAGAATCTGAAAATGTCCGGAACAGAATTCAATCCGTGATCGACTCATTTCCGCAATATTTCTCACGTGAAAATACCGTGATTACCGAGCGCGACATCATGATCTCAGAAAACGGAACGACACAGATTTTTCGTCCGGACCGAATTGTGCAGACGCGGGAAGGTTTTTACATTATCGATTTCAAAACAGGCCTCCCGAAAGACGACCACGCCAGGCAAATCGAAAATTACAGAAACATTCTGGAAAAACTCAATTGGAAAGTAATCGGAACCGAAGTGATATATGTTTAAGCTTCATCCGGCGTAAAAACGCGCTGCGCAAGTTCCTGATCAAAAAGATATACCGCAGAAGGGTTTTCGGAAACCATCTTGATCTTTGTTACCAGCTGCGATGCGCTCGCCTCTTCTTCAACCTGCTCATTGATGAACCACTGTAGAAAAGAAACAGTTGCAAAATCAGATTCTTCGTTGGCCTGCTTTACAATTTCAAAAATACTGCGGGTTACAGATTTTTCGTGCTCCAGCGCTTTCTCAAAGATTTCTGTAGCATCAGCAAATTCATGAGGCGGTTTCGGAATTTCGCCCATGATGATTTCTGCACCTACATCGTTCAGGTAATCGAACATCTTGTCGGCATGCATCAGTTCTTCTTTGCTCTGTACGCGGAAATAGTTTGCAATTCCGTCCAGATCTCTCGCAGAGAACCAGGCGGACATGGAAAGATAATACTGTGCAGCATACTGCTCTTTTCCGATTTGTGAATTGAGAAGTTCTGCGATGCGGTTGCTGATCATAGTGATTTATTTGATTTCAAAAATATAAAAACTCCGGCAAGGGCACAACCTGCACCACAAAAAAGAGCGGAAACTTGCGTTTCCACTCTCTCACATTAAAAAATCAAAATTATGAACTATGAAACTATGCAGGATTTCTCCTCACTTTGTCCAGTTATTGCAGGCGTTGGCGATCGCCTTTTTTGTTTTGAAACTTGCCTTTTCTCTGCTCCATCTTAGCTTTTCTGTTGGCGTTCCATTTTTCGTACTGCTCTGCAGAAAGGATTTTACGCATTTCAGCATCTTTTTGCTGCATTTTCTGCTTCATTTCGGAAGATTTTGCCTGACGCTGCTCCATTGATTCCACCGGTTTGGTCAAGCGTTCTGCTTTTCTTCTTTCGTGCATTGCATTGATCTGCGCTACCTGTGCATCTGAAAGATTCAGCTCCTGCTTCATTTGTGCCATATGCTTAGCGTGTCTTTCTTCGCGGTTCTGATCTTTCTCCGCTCTTTGCTTCATCATTTCTGCTCTTGTTTTCTGCGGCTCCGGTGTTTGTTGTGCCATTGCGAAAGTTCCCATTGCGAAGACTGCAGCACTTAAAAATATTTTCTTCATTTCTACTAACTTAATTTATTGTTTTATGTCTTTTTGATAAAATAAATAGACAAGGGTTAAAAAGTTTATTCTTAAATTTTGTTAAAGTTGAAGAAATTGTTTTTCACTACTTTCTCCAGAATTAATCGTGTTTCGTCCGGATAGTTTACCATTAGTCTCTGCCCGGAATCGATCCATTCCGCAAGTTTTTCAGAAAATTCACGCTGATGCCAGATTACCGGAATCCCCATTTCTTCCAGGGCCAGCGCATTACACTGCTGTTCATACTGATTGATCATGGGTACCACGATCAGTTTCTTTCCGAGAAACAGCGCTTCAGCGGGACCTTCAAATCCGCCGCCTGTGAGCACTCCGGTACATTTCCCAATTGATGCAGTGAAAGCATCGTGATCAATCGGAAACACTTCTGCGTTACCTTTTGCATAAGCGGTTTTTGTTTTTTTTGAGAAAATCTGCCAGCGAATTTTCGGATGCCGCTGAACCTGACCCAGAATGAACTCATCACTGTAAGCAGGGAGATAAACCGTAATAAAACCTTCATCTGTCGGAATTAATTTCCGTATTTCAGAGCGAATTACAGGTGTATAAATGTGCTCATCGTATTTTTTGAAATGAAATCCTACCCTGTGCGTGGCAGGTGCATAATTGTTCATGATGACCTTTCCCCAGTGAAATCCTTTCAGAACCGGTACTTTTTCCGAAAAATATGCTGACTGGTGGCTCATCGTAAGACATTTCTTTTTTTTCAGCTTACAGGCCCATGCTGTTACGGGTTCGAAATCATGAATAACCATATCGTAATCATGCACCGGGAGTTGCCGTACGTTTTTAAAAAACTGTGCAAAATGAAAAACTTTCCAGGTCTGCAGGAAATCAACCCCGCCGTTTTTACCGAAGACAAAGCCAAGTCCGGATAAAGTGTATTTGGGCTGCACCGGAAGATGAACTTCTGCCTGCGTTCCGCTGATCAGAACATCCAGTTCCCCGAATTCCTGTAAAACCGGAATGATTTCTCTGGCCCGGCTTACATGACCGTTTCCGGTTCCCTGCACTGAATAGAGTATTTTCATTCTGCAAATTTAGCGGGCGAACTGCCTCCACAATCAAAAAACGGATTAAACAAATGTTAACAAAAAAAGGACAGCAGATGCCGTCCTTTACAATATATATAGAGATTTGTGCTTTTTATCCTGATGTCAGGCGGAAGCCTCTGCTTCCTGCAGAACTGCCTCTGTCCACACTTCTCGAAGGTGCCTGCATTCTTGGCTGACTCTGTTGTCTGCTTTCCGTACGGATACTTCCGCCACTTCTGGTACCGCCGCGTATTCCGTTTTGATTTGAAGGAGTACTTCTCGGTGCAGTGTAAACCTGCGCCGGACGTGAACTTGAAGATCTCGGCGTTGTAGCCTGCTGTGCGCTGCGTGGCGTTGAAAACACCTGTGCAGAATTCGTACTGTTTGGTCTCAAACCGCGGTTATTTTTCGGAGCAGATCTCGGCGCGGTCGCTGAAGAAGAAGATCCAGGTCTTAGTCCACCACTGTTTGCAGTTG
>JAEWOM010000046.1 GCA_023399675.1 Bacteroidota bacterium | reverse complement strand
GAACTGGACTGCTCCAGGCTGAGACCCGGCGGAAAAACAGCGTTTATACTGTTCAGGAAAGGGAATTTTCGCGCAGCGACCTGTTTTCCTTTAATCTGCTGCGCGAGTTCCTGAATCGTAACGTGTCGAAAAGGAGATTTTCTGAGCAGAAATGCATGAACATCAGCCCCGCTGTTCTGCTGAATAAATTCCAGAACTTCGGGCGAATTAAGATGTTGAAACTGATTATTCAAAAATGCAGCGAAAATATTTTTATTCGAACATTTCGGACCAGCGCACCGGTTTGACTTCCGAAGTGCTATACATTTCTTCAGTATTTTTTACTGCATCGAGTTTCGGATAGAGATTGATGCCCACGAGTTTGATTTTACCTTCCTGAACCCACTTCTGCTCCTGCACGGCATGCTCGTAAATCTTCTGCTGAACGACCCCCTTTTTCAGCAGTTCGAGATAACCGCCGGCTTCTTCCATTTCTAGGAAAAGTTTCCAGGCTTTTTCTGAGAACTGTCTGGTGAGATCTTCTATCACATAGCTGCCGTTTCCAGCATCTGCAAAAACGTTGATGATGCTTTCGTATGCGAGAACGATCTGTTGCTTGAACGAAATTTCTCGTGAGAGTTCGCTGTGTTCAGCCAATCGGAAATCATTGGAATACACGGCATCGGCACCACCAATCATTGCTGCTGCAATTTCCAGTGTGGAACGGATCAGATTGTTTTCCGGATCTGTTTTGGTTTTATTTCTAAATGTGGTCTCTGCAAAAACATACGGAATTTCGTTTAAACCATATTCTTTAGAGAAACTGATGAACAGCATTTTCAATGCTCTGATTTTCGCAATTTCAAAAAGATAATTCGGTCCAACCGCAATTCGGATGATGAGTTTGTTCAGAATTTCCGCACCGAATTCTTCTACTAAATCTTTAGTTTTAGCTAATGCAATGCCGAGCTGCTGGTAAATTGCTGCTCCTGCATTTTGATGTTTACTGATGTCAATACAGATTTTCCGGCTGAAATCTTTCGCGAGCAGTTCCTTGGCAAGTTGATTATTAATGGTGGCTTTGGCTTCATCAAAGACATCGATCAGCGAAAAATAGCGGTCGTTTTCTTCCGGCCGCAGATGCTCCGCAAGCGGAAGATTGTTGATGAACACGGTTTTATCTTCAAGACCTTCCACATTTTCATTGAGCAGGAATGCAAAAACATCGTCTTCCAGACTTTCGCTGTAATCAGCGACGAGTTGTGTACTTTCTTCAATGCCCGGAATTGCAGAAAGCTTTGTGCCTTCTGCCGAGTAATATGGTTTCAGCTCAATGCCTTCGAGATTTTCTTTCTGCAGAACCGTGTAAATATCGTCGGTTTTCAGCTGCTTTTTTACGAGTTCTTCCCAACTCTCCATAGTTGAATTTGTCATCATCTTGATCTTACTTCTGTTGCGGTTGTTTAATTGCGGAACTGTCGACCACGAGAATGAAGATTTCTTCATTCGGTTTTTTCATGAAATAGTTTTCGCGCGCAAATTTTTCCTTTTCATCTTTATTGTACATCAGTCTTTTATAAAACTGATCATTTTTGGCATACTCATCCTTATAGTACTGCAACTGCTTTTCGTACTGTCGGATTTCCTGGTTCAGGTCATTGATTACCAGAAAGGAAGTACTGTCGAAAAAAATCATCCAAACCAAAAACGCAGTAATGGTGATGAAATATTTATTGAAAAGAAATTTTCTGGCGAAGCGAAGCACGGGCGGAGCCGGCTTGATATCTTTTATGAGATTGTCAGACATTTCAGTGCGCTTTTTTTAGTGAATTGTTAATGACGGTCGTCAGAAAATCAATCGCCACATTATTATGTCTCATGTTCGGTACAATCAGGTCCGCTTCATTTTTAGACGGTTCTATAAATTCCTGATGCATCGGCTTTAAAGTCGTTTGGTAGCGGTGCAATACTTCGCTGAGGTCGCGTCCGCGTTCCTGGGTATCTCGTCTGATGCGGCGAATCAGTCTTTCATCGCTGTCGGCATGTACGAAAACCTTCAGGTCAAATTCCTTCAGCAGTTCAGGATTTGTAAGCACTAAAATTCCTTCAACAATCAAAACGCTGCGCGGTTCTACGGTTACGAAATCGCCCGTTCGGGAATGCGTCACAAAACTGTACAGTGGCTGCTCGATGCTGATACCCTGCTTCAGTGTTTTCACGTGTTCGAGCATCAGTTCAAAATCGATGGATTTCGGATGATCGTAATTCAGGGCTTCCCTTTCCTGCAGGGACAGATGCTGGTTATCATGATAATAATTATCCTGGGAAAGCACATTAACGCCTTCAGCATTCAGCTGCTGCAGAATTTTGTTTACTACGGTTGTTTTCCCACTGCCTGTTCCGCCGGCAATTCCGATAACGAGCATGCTTTTGTTTTTACAAATATAGAATTTTGCCTTTTGGCAAACAAGAATTGTAATCTATTGCACAAAAAAACCATTTCGCTTAAGAAATGGTTTGATATTGTTTTACTCCCAATGCTTATTTATACTGCTGATAAAGCTGCACAGAAGTTGTCGCGTTCAGGTTTGTTCCTGTAGAGGTATTTTTTGAGCGTTCCTGATCGTTCACCAGAATCACCACGTCCATTGTTGAAGCACCGCCGGTTCCTTCCGCTGTAGCGGTAAGATGCAGCTGCCCAACTGAAGTATTTACCACCTGCTTCTGGCTTTCCCAACTTGATCCTGTAATATTGAATACATGATTCTGGTTGGTACCGATTTGCGTAACGACCGCTTTAATGGTATCAAAACCGTTTCCGTTCACTTTGAACTGAACAGTAACGTTTTCGTGCTCGTCTTCATCTTTGTCCCTGCAACTCCATACCGAAGCAAAAACAGCGATAGCCATAACCGCAAGAACGCCTCTGCTGAAAAACTTTTTAAAAGAGTTAAATTTTTTCATATCCTATTTCAATTTTTACATTTTCAAATATAGAATTTTTTCTGCGATAATCAATAAATTTTTCTGATTGCTGCTTAATAAGCCAATTTGTCCAATGTCTGTTTTTGGCTGAGAATTAGTTAATCTTCTGCTAAATCTACTCAATGGACTTAAAATATCTGGTTCGGGAACCCGAAAATATTACAGGCAAAACTACGATACTTTTTTTACTGCACGGTTACGGAAGCAATGCCGAAGATCTTTTTTCATTTGCACCGACTTTACCTGAAGACTGGATTATAGTGAGTTTTGAAGCTCCGCAAATGACACCTTACGGAGGGTTTTCGTGGTATGATATCGATTTTAATGACCCTGAAAAATTCATCGACACCAAACAGGCGAACGAAGCACTCAATACTTTATTAAGGAAGATGCTCGAAATTACGAATCATTATGGTTTAACGGACAACGAAACACATCTCGCCGGTTTCAGTCAGGGTGGAATTCTCGCTTATGCACTGGCACTTCGTGTTCCGGATTTATTCAATAAGATTGCGTGCATGAGTTGCTATCCGGAAAAAAAAATTCTGCATGATATCATCCGTGACCGTAAAAAACTGGAGAAACTTCGTTTTTTCATTTCACACGGCACAGACGACTCGGTCATTCCATTGGAATGGGGTCGAAAAGGGGCAGATTTACTGTATGATCTCGGATGCTTTTTTACATTCAGAGAATATATGAACGGCCATGGTGTAAACCAAAAAAACTATATGGATCTGATGGATTTTTTTGAGAAAAATTAATCGAAGTTATTCGGAAATTCTTCTTTCACTTCATCAACTGTTCCTAATACCTTATCCCGGAGACTGTTCTGATAAGTTTCCAACTTTTGAGCAACGGCTTCGTCCGATGCTCCAATCATTTTTGCAGCCAAAATTCCGGCATTCATCCCGCCGTTTAGTGCGACAGTAGCCACAGGAATTCCGGATGGCATCTGCAGAATAGACAGTATGCTGTCCCAACCGTCGATCGAGTTACTGCTGAGTACCGGTACGCCGATTACCGGCAAAGTTGTGCAGCTTGCCACCATTCCGGGAAGATGAGCCGCACCACCGGCTCCGGCAACGATTACCTTCAAACCGCGGGATTTGGCGCTCTGTGCATAGTTCAGCATTCGTTCCGGTGTTCTGTGTGCGGATACCACCGTAAGCTCGTAAGGAATTTCCAGAGATTCCAGAAATTCTGCAGCCTGTTTCATTACTGGCAGGTCGCTTTTGCTACCCATGATAATTCCAACCATCGTATATTTTTTATCGTAAATTTATTTCAGTACAGCTACTTTTCCGCCCACATTTCCAGGAACTGGTCGATGGCACGTCTTCTGTGGCTCACCGCATTTTTCTCCGCTGCAGGCATTTCTGCGAAAGTACGATTATCGCCGTCAGGAACAAAAATCGGATCGTATCCGAAACCCTGATGTCCTTTGTTTTCTTCGAGCAGTTTTCCGTACACCCTACCCTCAAAATACTGCGCACCGTGTTGGTCAACATAGCACAGCAC
>JAEWOM010000087.1 GCA_023399675.1 Bacteroidota bacterium | reverse complement strand
ATTCTAATTTTGTCAACTTTAATTTTGAACCGGACACTGACAGGGAAAAGTAATTGTACCTGCAGTCCAAATATTTAGTAAAATGCAGCAAAACAGTGGTTTAGATAAGAGTCAGTTGATCAGTTTTATGGTGTTCACACTTCTGCTGATTGGTGCCATGTTCTATTTTCAGGTAAGAGACCAGGAAAGAGCTGAGGAATTGGCAGCACAGAATCCTGCTCCCGCACAGACAGCTTCCACGGCTGCACCATCATTAAGCACCAACCTTAATTCCAGCGTGACGCCCGGTTCAATACAGACAGTTAACCTGAAGAACAATGAATTGAATCTGGAATTTTCAACCTTAGGTGGGCAGCTTTCGACAGTAGAGCTGATCAAGTATAAAGCCTACAATGAAAAAACAGATGAGGCAGATCAGCCACTGAATCTGTTCAACAAAAACAATTCTGCGTACGGTTTTCAGTTCCGCGATAAAACGGGAAAGGTCATCAATACGAAAGATCTGGTATTTTCGCCGGCAGTTAGCGGCAACACGGTGACCATGACTTCTAACCTGAATGGTGCCGTTATTCAAATGCTGTACACGCTGCTACCAAATTATCAAATCGACTTCAAAGTTAGATCTAATGGTCTCGCTGCAGTAACAGCCGACGGGAAAGCAGATTTCCACTGGGATTATAATATAAGAAAGGTGGAGAAAGGCCGCTCGCAGGAGCAGACGCATTCCGAATTTGCTTATGCTTTTGATAATTACGACGGCTACGATTACGACGGCCGGACTGATATGGATGAAACCGGAGAAACTTTGAACTGGCTCGCGGTAAAGCAGCAGTTTTTCTCTGCGATTATTGAACCGAAAACCGGATTCACACAGTCAAAAGGTTATCAGGATGTGGTGGAAGAAGGCGAGTTTCTGAAGAAATTCAAATTCAGCGGGCAGGTTCAGATGACTGGTAACGAACTCAATCAGGATTTCACCTGGTATTTTCTGCCCCTCGACTTGCCTTTGCTGAAAAGTTTTGAAGGCAAAAATTTTGATGAAATTCTTCCTTTGGGTTGGTCGTTTATCGGAACGATGAACCGCTGGTTTTTTATTCCGATGTACAACTTCATTGCTTCGTGGGGATTAACAGCGGGCTGGGTAATTTTCGTAATGACCATCATTGTGAAACTGATTCTGTCCCCGATTATGTTCAAGCAGCATAAACTGAGTGCGATGATGCGTGTGATCCGTCCGGAAATTGACGAAGTAAATGCCAAATACAAGGATGCAGATCCGATGAAGAAGCAGCAGGAAGTAATGTCGGTTTACCGAAAGGCTGGAGTGAACCAGATGGCGGGATGTCTCCCGGCGCTGCTGCAGGTTCCGATTTTCTACGCGTTATTCCGCTTCTTCCCGAATTTTATTGATCTGAGAGGGGAAAGTTTCTGGTTCGCCAAAGACCTTACCGCTTACGATGATATTATTAAGTTACCATTCGAGATTCCATTCCTGGGTGATCACCTGAGTATTTTCGCAATTGCGTGTACTGCCGTTATCCTTATATATACGCTGATGACAACCGGAAGCATGCAGCAGCCGCAAATGGAAGGGATGCCGAATATGAAAGTGCTGATGTACATCTTCCCGATAACATTTCTGTTTTTCCTGAATACTTCAGCGTCCGGACTTTCCTGGTACTACTTTGTATCCAATGCGATTAATATTCTGATCATCCTGGTAATTAAATACTGGATACTCGATGAGGATAAGATTCATGCACAGATTCAGGCGAATAAAGCAAAGCCGAAAGCTGAAGGGAAATTCCAGAAAAGAATGCGTGAAATGATGGAGCGCGCACAGGAGCAGCAGAAAATGCAGCAGGAGCAGCTGAAAAAACAGCAATCAAAAAAGAAATAATCTAAACGGAGCAGATAGGTGTTCCGTTTTTTTATGGTTGCCGGCTATTAAAAATTCGGTAACTATTCGAACAGCAGTATATCCTGCAAAGAATCCGGTTCCTGGCTGTTCGGATGATCATCAGAAATTTTATCAAGCGAATAGTCAAGCCTGAAAGAACGCCGATGATGCGGAGTCGGGCCGTATTTTATCAGTGCTGCGCGGTGTTCTCCTGTTGCATAACCCATATTTCGGTTCCATCCATACTCAGGAAACTCTTCGTGAAGCTCGGTCATGAGCCGGTCACGGAAATTTTTTGCCAGAATAGATGCTGCTGCAATTGAAAGTACTTTACAGTCACCTTTAATAATGCACTGATGCGGTACGAAAGGATAGGGGTGGAACCTGTTGCCGTCTACAAGAATAAGTTCCGGACGTATTTTCAGATCGTCCAGGGCAAGATGCATCGCATGAATGCTGGCATTGAGGATGTTAAACCGGTCAATCATATCCGCAGAAACCGTTGCGATGGAAAAATCAACGGCATTCTCTTTTATATAGGTGTCTAGATCAGTTCTGGTTTTTGTATTGAGTTTTTTGGAATCATTAACCAAATTTTGGTTAAAACTTTCATCAATTATAACCGCTGCAGCGACCACAGGACCGCACAGGCAGCCACGTCCGGCCTCGTCGCAACCTGCTTCAACATAATCAGTAGACCATTTTTTTATCATATTCGTAATTTTGGTCGGTGTATTGATTATCAAATTATTAAATATCTAATTTTACAAATTTATTAAGAAATAATTAACAGAAAGTTTGGTGGGTTTGGGTTTTTTTTTCATTTTTGTGGCAATGAAAAATTTAATTTGATATGAA
>JAEWOM010000238.1 GCA_023399675.1 Bacteroidota bacterium | reverse complement strand
GGTCCGGTCAGAATCCTACGCATTTAAAGTCTATAACGATGCAGACCAGGACGTTGTGATTCCAAACATAAAACTGGGACGGGGAGCTGGATCTCTGTACCGGATTAATGTAGACGGAAAATCGGGGACAGAATTTACCAATGTTCCCTTGAGAGGAAAAGACAGCATGTACGTTTTTGTTGAAATTGCACCGACAGCGTCCGGCCCGGAAGCGATTGCCACCGATAAAGTTCATTTCACCACCGGAAGCGGAGTGGATAATGTAACCCTGTTTTCCGTAGTTCAGGATGCTGAATTTTTTGTAGAAACTACGGGAAACCCCAATATTCTCAGCGGAACGCACACCTGGAACAATGATAAGGCCAAGATTATTTTTGGCGATCTTACTCTCGCATCAGGTTCGACACTGAATATCGAATCCGGTACAAAGGTCTATTTTTTCAAAAACAGCGGAATGACCGTGCAGAGCGGTGCTACGGTAAACGTTAACGGCGACCTCAATGCGGAAGTCGTTATTCGTGGAGACCGGAACGATCCTTATTACGACACCATTCCGAAGAATTGGAATTCCATGCAGTTTGAAAACGGATCTCTGCTGAACATGAACTACGCAAGGGTTTTCGGCGGAACACGCGGTCTGGACTTCAGGGAAGCTTCTGCAACTATTCAGAATACAATTATCCACACCTTTGAAGAGTATGGAATCCATGCAGTAAATTCCACCATCACCGCTAGCAATTTGGTAATGAACAACTGCCAGTTTGCAAACTTCGGAATTTTCAAAGGCGGAACGTACGACCTCACACACTGCACGCTTACGAATCAGTGGCGACCTGTTGCCGCACCGGCGCTTATAGCCGGAAACGAGTGGATCAATAGCCAGGGGCAAACTGAAACGGGCGCCCTCAATTTGAATATCAAAAATTCCATTCTGCACTCCATTGCTGCAAACGCGGTGATTTTTGCGCCAATCAGCGGACAGACTTTCAGTTATCTGATGAGAAACTGCCTGATCACACATGATTCCAACGGTGCCGGTTTTGACATCACCGGTAACCCCGCTGTTGTAGCCCCGACTGTTAATGAAGATCCGAGTTTTATGAATACGCTGATCAGTAAAATGAACCTGCGCGTAAACACCGATTCTCCTGCGAAAAATAAGGGAAATACGGCGGACGCAGCAACCGTTCCTTTGGATCTCGTAAAAATATCAAGAACAGCAAACCCAACGCTCGGAGCCTATCAGTAAGCAAAAAAACAAGCCGATGGAAATTTCAAAACTTCAGAATCAGGTGGATGGCTGGATTAAGGAATTTGGCGTGCGTTATTTCAGCGAGCTCACCAATATGGCGATACTGACAGAAGAAGTGGGAGAAGTAGCCCGAATCATGGCCAGAAGATACGGTGAACAAAGTGAAAAGCCGAGCGACAAAACCAAGGACCTCGGTGAAGAACTCGCCGACGTACTGTTTGTAACGCTATGTATTGCAAACCAAACCGTTATCAATCTTCATTAATCGTTTGACAGAAAAATGAAAACGAAGACAGCAAGGGATGCGACCCGGCATCAGGAAAACGAAAAACTAAAATAAAACCGGCAGAATTCAACCTGAAAAGCACGATGCTGTTACAAAAATCAACTCTCAAACCCGGCAAAACGGTGCAGATTTGCGGATCGAAAAGTATCTCGAACCGTTTACTGATTTTAAATGCGCTTTTCAGCAATATCAAAATTGAAAACCTCTCGGACTCCGAAGATACAGCCTTGCTGCAGGATGCACTTCAAAGCGAAAAAAAGATCATCGATATCAATCATGCAGGAACGGCAATGCGCTTTCTCACCGCCTATTGTGCCATTCAGCCGGGAAAAACCGTTACACTGACCGGTTCCGAAAGGATGAGGCAAAGACCGATTGCACCATTGGTAGATGCACTCAGAAGTCTGGGTGCTGAGATTGAATATCTGGAAAAAGAAGGGTTTCCGCCATTAAAAATAAGCGGCACAAACATCCGAAAGAGCAATGTTGAGATTGATGCCGATATTTCCAGCCAGTTTATTACAGCACTGATGCTGATCGGCGCAAAACTCGAAAACGGCATCCACATTCTTTTGAAAGGAAAAGTAACCTCCAAAACCTACATCCTGCTAACCGCAAAAGTTTTGAAAATTGCGGGCATGGATGTAGAACTCACAGATGATGCGATTACCGTTCACCATCTGAAGGAAGGAGAAAACGGCAACAGAATTTCGCATTACCACGTAGAAAGCGACTGGTCATCCGCGTCCTATTTTTACGCTTTGGCTGCACTGGGACAGGAACACATATCGCTCAGGAATTTCAAGGCACATTCCAAACAGGGCGACAGCCGTCTCCGGGAGATTTTCTGGGAATATTTCGGCGTGAACACCGTGTCAGACACGCAGGAGTATGAAATTACGCTGTCGAAAGAACCAAAGGAACTGCCAGAGTCAATATGTCTCGATCTGAATGACTGTCCGGATATTACGCAAACCGTCTGCGTTGCAGCAGCAGCATTAAAAATTCCGTTTGAATTCACCGGACTCGAAACATTAAAGATCAAAGAAACAGACCGGCTGACCGCATTACAGAATGAACTAAAGAAAATTGGATGCATCACCGAGATTACTGAAAACAGCATCAAAACTGTTGAATTTGTTAATCCGGATGCAGAAATCATCATCAACACCTACAACGACCACCGAATGGCGATGAGCTTTGCGCCGTATTGCCTGATTGACCGGTTAACCATTGAGAATCCGGGAGTTGTTGAAAAATCTTATCCAAAATTTTGGGATGACCTGTCAGAAATTCTCGAAGAAGTAAACAACTGAAATTGAAAAAAACAATCATCATCACCGGCACTTCGGCAGGAATTGGTTTTACACTGGCCGAATATTTGGGGAAAAATGGCCATCGCGTTTACGGCTTAAGCCGAAAAAATGCAGAAAGTCCCCATTTTACTACGATTCCTACTGATATTACGGACAACAGTCAGGTCTTGAACGCCGTGGAACAGGTTTTTACGCAAGAGAATAAAATCGACATCCTCATCAACAATGCGGGAATGGGAATGGTTGGTGCCGTCGAAGATTCCACCAAGGCCGATATTGAAAGACTTTTCAGCCTGAATCTCATCGGTGCGGTACAAATGATGAATGCTGTGCTGCCGACTATGAGGAAACAGAAATCAGGAAAAATCATCAACATCTCGAGTATCGGTTCGGAAATGGGACTGCCTTTTCGTGGATTTTATTCCGCTTCGAAGGCAGCGCTTGATAAAGTGACTGAAGCCATCCGTTACGAAGTTTCACCGTGGAATATTGATGTCTGCTGTCTGCATTTGGGAGATATCAAAACAAAAATTGCCGAAAACCGGGTACAAACCGCCGTTTCAGAAC
>JAEWOM010000197.1 GCA_023399675.1 Bacteroidota bacterium | reverse complement strand
GTTGTTTACAATGGTGTTTTCCTCCGCAGGCAACTGCGCGTAAAAGCCAACGATTTCATCTGCGATATATTCATTTTGATGCTTGTGGTAAGTATATTTTAGAGGGAGAACAGCGTTGATGATAACCAGTTCAATAAATTTCCGCGAGATCTTTTTTTCGTAATCCTGATCGGATTCTTTCCCAAAATTGAAACGGGTATTCCAGTAAACCGATGCTTTTACACCATCGAATATTTCAAAAAGCCCATTCAGGTTTTCAGACTGCATGATTTTTGAAAATAAATTCTGATGCGTGTGATAAAGATGCGCAAGTTGAGACATCCGCAAAGTGGGGAAATTGGGAGGTCTTAACCTGAGAAATTTAGGACGCAATGTTGTCTGGACAATTCCGAATTTTCTGACCAGAAAATCGAACTCGGTTTTCCATTTCATCATTTCTGCGTCTGCCGGTTCATCAAGCCAGTTGGAAAGCCCGAAAAGCAGCGCTTCGATCTGAATGTTATTCTGACTGATTTTTCGCACAATCTGAAAATTAACCGATTCCGCGATTTGCCGGAAAATCTCAGCATTCACTTTTAAACCGAAAGCGTAAGCGATGTTGTGAAAAAGTACTGCCTCATAGTCGTTTTTCTGCTGTTTCAGCCGCATTTCGATTTCTTTTGATTTCTCTTCGAGCCTGTTTAACAGGGTTTCATCATGAAAACCGAATGGAATTCTGTCCGGCGAAAAAATTTCTTCACACGGTATGAAGGATGTTTCATTCAGCAGCAACTGATATTTCTGTAAGGTTTCATCAGAAATATATTTCTTGAGTTCCAGCGTTGGAATATTTTTTTCAGAGATTGCTTCGATATCGAGATCATGTTCATAAACAGCGTGCAGAATGACATTGGAAAAATCAGGGTTTTCGGAATGCCGATGAAAAATCCAGTCTGACGATTTAATGTGCAGTTCGATATTTCCGGCCAGTTCAACGCCGTTGTGGCGGATTTTAGCAAAAAGAAAATCGGCTCCGGAATCCTGATTCCATTTGCCAAAGTTGATGATCTCGATTGGATTTCCTTCCGTATCATGAAAATCCAAAGAGCTGAAAATCTTATAGTACCAAAGGTACTGGAGGAGTTTCTCATTCATGACGGTCTTTTTCCTCATTGAAAATTACAAATTTTTCTACGTTTTCTGTGCTCCGTTTCAGGACATTCTTTAGCTTTGTGAAATGTCGGTTTCCAGAATATTGATCCTGTTCTTCATCTGTTTATTTTCCGCCTGCGGTAAAGCACAGGACGTGGATTCCGTTTCCGTGGTCAACCGCCCGGAGTTTCGCCCGAAAAATCTGTACATTCCTGCGGCGATGATGGCAGCAGGAATTTCCCTGCATTTAGCCGACAGATCAAACGGTGAGAACCAGGAAGTTGTTGAAAGGGATGCAGATCTTTTAGGAATTTCAAATTCTTTCGATGATTACGCGCAGTTTGTACCCTTCGCCGCTGCGTATGCTTTTGAGTGGGCCGGAATGAAGCCACGAACCGACTGGAAAAACAGAACCGCCATCATGGTGAAAGGACAGATAATCAATATCGGGACGGTTATGTTGCTGAAAAAGACCATCGGAGGTGTCCGCCCCGATGGAAAAGCTTATTCATTTCCTTCCGGACATACCGCAATTGCTTTCGCCGGCGCAACGCTGGTCGGCATGGAGTACGGAACAGAATACCGATGGGTTCCTTTTGCTTCGTACACGTTCGCAACCGGAATCGGCGTTCTGCGGGCGGTGAATGACAAACATTATTTTTCCGATGTCCTTTTCGGAGCAGGATTAGGCATTCTGTCGATGAAAATTGCATACTGGACTCACCAATACAAATGGAACAGAAAGAAGCCGGATGACGATCCGCTTACTGCAATCTATTTGATGCCGCACTGATTGCTGAAAAAACACCAAAAATTGCTATTTTTGGGAGATTTTATATTTACTAAAATGAATTTTTCGAAAATTACTTTTTTCGTACTGCTCATCGCAGGATTGGCAGGTGCGCAAAACCAGCGATTTACCATGACAGAAGCCGTGAACGGTCTTCGCAGTAACCTCGCAGTTAAAAATATTTCACAGTTCGCATGGCTGGACGACGGACAGTCGTACGTGCAGGGTGTAAGAAACGGATACCTGATTACCAATATCAGAACCGGAAAAACCGATACCCTGGTTTCTGTTTCGCAACTGAACAGAAATCTGAATGCTGATAAAAGGCTGAAAGGCTTGCCGCCGGTAAAGTTTCTGAATGCCGGTAAAGGATATTACCGGAGCGGAAACCAGTATTTCTGGATGGAAAAATCAGGTTCAGAGTGGAATCTTAAAAGCGGATCCAGCTTAAATGAGGGTGCAGAAAACGTGACGCTACTCTCCGATGACGAAACGGTGGTCTATACGGTAAAAAATAATCTGTACGTATCTAAAGGCGGCAAAACAACGGCTGTTACCAATGATGAGGATGAAAATATCATCAGCGGCCAGGCAGTGCACAGAAATGAGTTCGGAATTAACGGTGGAATTTTTCCGGCACCGAACAATCAGAAAATTGCATTCTACCGTATGGATCAGCGCATGGTGACGGATTACCCGGTCATTGACTGGAGCGTAACACCTGCGAAAAATGTGAATATCAAGTATCCGATGTCCGGCTCAAAATCCCATGAAGTGACGCTCGGCGTTTACGATGTGAAAAGCGGAACAAAGAGATTCTTGAATATCGACGGCGACAAAGAGCAGTACCTTACTGCAGTGACCTGGAGTCCGGATTCAAAATATATTTTTGTAGGCGTACTGAACAGAGCGCAGAATCACCTGAAAATGCAGCAGTATGATGCTTTCACAGGAAATTACATCAAAACGTTGTTCGAAGAGAAGCACGAGAAATATGTGGAACCACAGAATCCTTTGACGTTCTTCCCGAATTCTACAACAGATTATATCTGGCAAAGCCAGCGCACGGGCTACAACCATCTTTTCCACTATAATATCGACAAGGGCCTGGTTGCACAGCTAACAAAAGGAGACTGGCTTGTGAACGATATTCTTGGTTTTAACGAAAAGAAAAAAGATATTTATTTCACCGCTACCAAAGACGGTCCACTCGAAAGGCATATTTACCGGATAAACTGGAATAATTTCAAGATTGAAAGAATGGATACGGCTCCCGGAATGCATACGGGTGTACTCAGCAAAGACGGAAACTGGCTGTATGACGTGTATTCGAATGCGGAAACGCCCCGAAAAGTAAATCTGATCAATACGGCCAATTTGCAGACTAAAAACATTCTGATCTCAGAAAATCCTCTGAAGAATTATAAAAGACCTGAAATAAAGAACGTAACACTGTCCGCAGATGACGCTACACCGCTGTATGGCAAACTGATTCTTCCTACGGAATTTGACGCGTCGAAAAAGTATCCCGTAATTGTATATCTGTACAATGGTCCGCATCTTCAGTTGATTACGAACGGTTTTCCGGCATCAGGAAACCTTTGGTATGAATATTTGGCTCAGAACGGCTACGTTGTTTTCTCAATGGACGGAAGAGGTTCGTCAAACCGCGGAATGAAATTTGAGCAGGCGGTTTTCAGAGATATGGGTACGGTGGAAATGAATGATCAGCTGAAAGGAGTGAATTACCTTAAAACACTGCCTTATGTAGATTCTGCGCGAATGGGAGTTCATGGCTGGAGTTATGGCGGATTTATGACGACGAGTTTAATGCTCCGTCATCCGGATGTCTTTAAAGTCGGTGTTGCCGGAGGTCCTGTAATTGAATGGGATATGTATGAAATTATGTACACCGAACGATACATGGACACACCGCAGGAAAACCCGGAAGGTTACAAAAGATCAGGATTGCTGGATAAAGTTCAGAATCTGAAAGGTAAACTGCTGATGATTCACGGTGCGCAGGATGATGTAGTAGTTTGGCAACATTCGGTGAAATTTCTGAAAGCGGCAGTAGATAAAGGAATTCAAATTGACTACTTTGCTTACCCGGGACATCAGCACAATGTTCTCGGAAAAGACCGCGTTCATCTGATGCAGAAAGTGACGGATTATATTGATCTTTATCTGAAAGGAGATAAGAAGTAAGAAAATAATAGAAAATAAAACAGCCGGCTCAAGCCGGCTGTTTTTCGTTATGACAGAATGAATGTGATTAATTTACACGTTCAGGTCTTTCAATGAGAAGGTTGTAAACAAAAGCGGCAACAACTGCTCCCAGAATCGGTGCAACGATAAACAGCCACAGTTGCTGAAGTGCTTCACCACCGGCAAAAATTGCAGGTCCGATACTTCTGGCAGGATTCACTGATACGCCGGTTACTTTGATACCGACAATGTGAATCAGCACCAAAGAAAGACCGATTGCAAGGCCGGCAAATCCACCATTGATATTTTTAGAAGAAGTGGAGCCCAGAATCACGAGCAGGAAAATAAAGGTAAAAATAAATTCTGCCACGAAAGCTGCAGTCATATTATAAGCATCACCGTATCCTTCGCCCCAGCCGTTTGAACCTAATGCCCACGGTGCCATTTCAAAACCGGCATGATTACTCCAAATCATATATAGAATTGCTGCACCAAGCGCTGCCCCGATAATTTGGGCAAGAATATAGGTCATCGCTTCGCCCATTTTCATACGGCCTGCTGCAACCATGGAAATCGTAATTGCGGGATTGATGTGTCAGCCGGAAATGTGTCCGATCGCGTAGGCCATTGCTACGACGCTTAAACCGAAGGCGAAAGAAATTCCGAGCAGTCTGACGCCGGTGGTACCGTCGCCTCCTGCAATTACTGCTGCTCCACAGCCCATTAGGACCAGGACCATTGTCCCGAGCAGTTCTGCTACAAACTTTGATGTTAAGGATACATTCATAATAAATAGTTTAATGTTGTTTAACAAATGTATTGATAAATTGACAAACTCCACAAAAAAAGCGCTGCAGAACGCAGCGCTTCAGGTTTATGCTTTTTTCGGGCATCTTATTTTTGCAGATATTCATATAATTCATCTTTCAGGTGCAGCCTTTTTTTGCGCAAATCTGTAAGATGTTCATCTGTCGTATGATTTTGTTCCCCTTCTTCGTAATGAGCAATCAGCGCGTTTACTTCTTCGTAATTAACATACAGTTTAGTAAAAG
This sequence comes from Bacteroidota bacterium, assembly GCA_023399675.1. Lineage (GTDB taxonomy): Bacteria > Bacteroidota > Bacteroidia > Flavobacteriales > Weeksellaceae > JAEWOS01. The sequence goes on along the minus strand of JAEWOM010000197.1, from coordinate 247 downwards.
CTTCATCTTTACCTTTAAGGTCAACAATTTTTTGTGCAAATTCGGGAAATTCGTTGGTTAATACATGGCTTTCCATAATATCGGGTCTTTAAATTAAACTTGTTTTATTCTGATAATAAATTTACGAAAAAAACCATCAGCAAACATCAATTCAGCGATATTTTTTTGCAGTGGAGTTCGTTGCTAACTCATCCAGAAACTGCCCATTTTTTCTTCGCAAAGTTGCTTAACCACAGCTATCCAGCGG
>JAEWOM010000176.1 GCA_023399675.1 Bacteroidota bacterium | reverse complement strand
CCCGAATCCTGTAGTGATGCTCGAACATAAAGGTCTGTACTGGAGCAAAGTTCCGGGGACTGATGATGCAAAGACCGTTGAACCTGCAGAAGATTATATCCTTCCGTTCGGAAAAGCAAATATCATTCAGAATGCCGACCAAAATTCCATCGAGCGCGGGAAATCGCTTGTGATTGTAACGTACGGAATGGGTGTTTTCTGGGCCAAAGAAGCTGCAAAAGATTTCGAAGGATTGGTGGAAATCATTGATTTACGGACGTTAATTCCTCTGGATGAAAATCTGGTGTACGAAAGGGTGAAAATGCACAGCAGATGTATTGTGCTTACGGAAGAGCAGCTGCAGAATTCTTTTGTTGAGGCATTTGCACACCGCATTACTTCCAATTGCTTTAAATATCTGGATGCACCGGTAGAAACTGTCGGAGCAATGAACCTTCCTGCTGTTCCCATTAATTTGGTGCTGGAAAAAGAAATGCTTCCGAATCCTGAAAAACTAAAAACAGCCATTGAAAAAGTGTTGAGTTTCTGAATGAGAATCGGTGTTTAACAGGAATTAAAAACCGCACAAAAGAATTCAAATATGAAAAAAATACTTGCCGGATTATTCATTATTTACGGAACGGTTGCTTTCGGACAGAAATCGCAGGTGATTCTTTCAAATATTACTAAAAATCCGATTCGAAAAACCAACCTGACATTGCCTAAAAGTCAGGCCGATAAGGCGACCAACCGTAGTATGACTGCCAGAGCAGTTTCACCACCCAAATATCTGCAGGATCCTGCAGCAACGGTGGAAACCACAACGATTTTCATCAACAATCCCAATAAAACCGCAATAAAATTTGCTGTGGGAAATAACGATGTAATGTCCATTCACACGATAAAACCGAACAGTTACTGGAAAGGTGAAGTGAATGAAAACTGGCAGAATTTTATTTTACGTACCAATAATAAAGACGTAGCGTACAGCATCCGTGCGTATAACTGTTTCAATATTTACTGGAATGCCGGAAAAGGTAGCTGGGACCTGCAGAAAACCAAGTGCAGCCGCTACATCAATCTTGAATGACAGCGATCACCGCTTTTTTTATAGCAGAACGAAAATACCGGCACTGGCAAAATCTGCCTGAAATTTATTTGCGTGTAGCGCAGTTTCCACGCCGATTTGTGGTGTGAAATAATATCGTAAACCTACATTCCAATAGGTTTTTTGGTTGTACGGTGTTTTAAAGTAGAGGTATCTGCCTGCTCCGGCACCGATTGCCAGACGGTTTAGCTTTGCTTCAGCGCCGATTCTTGCACCGATTCGCCAATGTTCATTCGATGCTCCCAGATAAACTATCGTGTTTACATATTCATCGGGATTGTACAGATGTGCAAAATTAACGGCATCCGTTCCTATTTTCAGTGCGAATATATTATTGATTTGATAACGGTAGCCGCCATACAAATGATAGCGCACATCATCTGATTTTTTCTGCTGATATTTTCCGCGTTTTCCGATGCCTGCTGTAAATTCGAAATGATTTTTCTTGAGTTGATGCGGTTCTTTTACCGGTTTTTCCTGAGGTGATAATTCAAAGGATCGGTGAATGCCAATACCTGCACTCAGGATGTTCACTCCGGCATTCGGCAACTGAAAACTTCCGTTCGAAAAATGCGCAAATTGGCTGTTAATACTGAATTTCCATTGTTGATTAACTGAATATAATGCCGAAATTCCAGCTTTGAATACCGCGTTCAGCTGACTGCCGAAAATGTACGTATGAGGATGCGTAAAAGTCGTGCGGTCCATAAAGGCAAGGCCGATTCCCGGTGAAAAGAGAATCTGGAAATCTCCGCGTTCCAATAATCCGAAATTGATCTCACCGACAGCTCCATAACTTTTTCCGTAATGGTCGTTTCTGCTGATTCCTTCCATATCGGTATGGAACAGAGCAATTCCTGCACTTTTTGCGTTGAGCGCAGCAATCCATTCCGCATTTTGCGAATTCAGATGTTTATGTATTGATAATGCTGCCGTTGAGGCATTGTTGCTGATCAGTCCGGAAGTTCTTCCGGTGCTTTTTCCTGTAAAAAACTGAAAACCGACGTCCAGTTTCCCAGCCTGTTGACTAAATGCAAAGCCGAAAGCATGAATAAGAAAAAGAAGTACAATTCTGCTGTTTCCCAACTGTAAAATTTTTGCTTAAACCCGGTATTTTAACAATCAGATCCTTCACCGGCGAACCGTAACTGATCACCCTCGAGTTGCAGTGCGCTTTCGAAATTATTGGTGAAAAGTGCGCCGGTTCCGAGCCCCTGCGGTAAAGGACTGTTCTTCGTGGCGGTATATTGCGCGATTGCGTTTAACCCGATATTGCTTTCCAAAGCGGAAGTAATCCACCAGCCGATCTGTAATTTCTCTGCAGTTTCTATCCATTCATCACAGCCGGAAAATCCGCCGATAAGTGAAGGTTTCAGAATAATGAATTGCGGCATAATTTTGCGGAGCAGTTCTTCTTTGGCTGCCGGCTCGAGCAAACCGATCAGTTCTTCATCAAGTGCTATCGGTGTCGGTGTTTTTCGGCAAAGTTCCGCCATATCACCGGTGTTTCCAGCTTTGATCGGCTGTTCAATAGAATGAATTTTCAATTCAGCAAGCTGCTGCAGTACGGTTTCTGCTTTTTCAGGAGTAAAAGCACCGTTAGCATCCACCCGGATTTCCAGAATGTCCGAAGGATAATCTTCTCTTAATTCTTCAATGATATTTCGTTCAGCATTCCAGTCGACACCAATTTTCAGTTTTATGCAATTGAAACCCAGAGCCAGTTTCTCCTGAATCTGCGTTCTGATAAAATCTGCATTCCCCATCCAGATCAAACCGTTAATTTTTATCGCAGTTTCGCCATTCGTAAATCTGCTCGGAAAATAGATGTTCGAGTCGTGCTTCAGATTCAGCATCGCCTGTTCATAGCCAATCCAAATGGAAGGGTAGTGCAGCAGTTCTTTTTGAAGGATTTCTGAATCCAGTGTAATATTTTCACAGAGCCACTGCAGTTTTTCTTCATAATTTTCAACATCGTCAATACTTAAACTGCGAAAAAGTGCACATTCTCCGATGCCGGTTTTTCCGCCTTCTTGAACGGTAAGGATGAAAGTTTCCTTGCTGTGCAGGACACCGCGCGAAGTTCCT
>JAEWOM010000092.1 GCA_023399675.1 Bacteroidota bacterium | reverse complement strand
CCTGTGGATCAGTGTTACTTCGCTTGCCACGTTGGCCAGGAAAATACTCCAATCCAGCGCCGAATCGCCTCCGCCGGCAATGACTACTTTCTTGTCTCTGAAATGCTCCGGATCCTTTACAAAATATTCAACTCCATTTTCTTCGAACTGTGCGAGATTTTCGAGGTGATCCGGTTTTCTGGCTTCAAAAGTTCCAAGGCCGCCGGCAATAGCAACTGCTCTTGCCCGGTGAACCGTTCCTTTGTTGGTAACCACTTCGAACCAGTCGTCATCAATTTTTTCTAATGTAACTGCCGTTTCTGCAAGGGTAAATCCCGGTTGAAACTGCTTGATCTGCTCCATCAGGTTATCAACGAGTTCACCTGCATTTACCGTTGGGTAACCCGGAATATCGAAAATCGGTTTCTTGGGATACAGTTCTGCCAGCTGTCCGCCCGGTTGAGGCAGCGCATCGATGATGTGGCACTTTATTTTAAGCAAACCCGCTTCAAAAACTGCAAAAAGTCCGGTTGGTCCGGCTCCGATAATCAGTAAGTCCGTTGTGATCATGTTGTAAACTTCTGTAATTGCTAAACCCCGCAAATTTACTAAAAAAAACACAGGGAACCACGGTTATCGGGATCCGCAAAGCGAACACCTGACAAGCATCATGATACGCCGCAGCTGAATTATGGCAAACAATTTGCAAAAAATGAAGTATGAAAAAAATTGTACTGTCATTTCTATTGATAATGTCCGGTATACTTTATGGACAGAAACTCGCGAATATTAACAGCGGTGAAGAACTGAGTTACCGTATCCATTACGGCCTGCTGAACGCAGGAGTTGCGACATTGAGCACAAAAATGACAAATTTCCAGGGTGAACAGCATTTTTACGTTAAAGGTGTCGGAAGAACGACAGGTGCCGTAAATGCTTTTTTTAAAGTGAATGACCTCTATGAAAGTTTTATTAACTACAGAACAGGTTTACCGAGTTATTACGTAAGAAACGTGAATGAAGGCAATTACAGTCAGCACCTGCAGACGGTTTTCAATCATAGCAATCAGACACTGATTCTTACCGACAAAAAGGCTCCGGGTAATAATTCTCGCGTAATAAAGTCGGTTAAAGGTGTTCAGGATATGCTCTCTGCTTTTTATTATTTGCGGGCACTCGATCAGAGCGAACTGAAAGTAGGTACCGTAAAGCATCTCAATGTTTGGATCGATGACGAAATGTTCCCTTTCAGTCTGAAAGTTGCCGGTGTAGAAACGATTAAAACAAAATTCGGCCGGATTTCCTGTCTGAAGATTGTACCTGTTGTTCAGAGCGGACGCGTTTTCCGTGCGAAAGAAGGCGTAACGCTGTGGGTGAGCAACGACAGAAATCATATTCCCGTTTCGATAAAAGCCGATTTGGTGGTAGGTTCATTGAAGGCTGATCTGGACAGCTATAAATATGTAAAATACAAGCTGGCATTCAGTAAATAAAACAAGAACCGATTAATGCGATTAGCCTCTTTTGAAACTTTTCAGGAGAGGTTTTTTTATGATTATTATCTAACATTCCTTCGAAAAGATACAGTTTGTGTGGAAAACCAACCTGCTGAAAATCAGATACACATCACGTCATTTCTATAGAAAATTATTTCAAAGATGGTATGAATTGAAGGATGGAAGAAAGGTTTTTTCCATGCGAACTTGGCTCCATCGGAATGCATTTTCTTCTATAAAGTAAACTATCAGTTAAAAACCTGCACTGGATCAGCAGAACCGCATTTTTAATTTTAAATTTTCAAAGTACCTGAAATCGTTTAATAAAAACGTACTTTTGTATGACTATGAGTCAAAACACAAATACCAACTGGTTCCAGCACCCTTCACTGAAACCGTACTTCTCTTTTCGATAATTTCTCTTATAGGTATTTTCTTGAGTCTTGCTGCGATGACGGATCTGTTTACCGAAACACCTTTCCAAAAAAGATATCTGCTGATGTGGTTCCTGACCGTTGCATGTTTTTTCGCAAATGCAGCGTTGTGGTACAACTATGTGAATAAAAAATAATCCTGCGCAGAACACAGGATCGTAGTAACTTTTATCAAAATTCAGATTAGAGATGGGAAAACTGCTCCAGCATCCGTGTGTCATTTTCAAAGAACATCCGGATGTCACCCATCTGGTAAAGCAGCATCACAATCCGCTCAATACCCATTCCAAAAGCATAGCCTGAATATTTTTCGGGATCGATGTTTACATTCTGAAGTACGGCGGGATCAACCATTCCACAACCCATAATTTCCAGCCAGCCGGTACCTTTGGTAATTCTGTAATCGGTTTCTGAATTTAATCCCCAATAAACATCCACTTCAGCGCTCGGCTCGGTAAACGGAAAATATGACGGACGAAGCCGTATTTTGGATTTTCCGAATAATTCACTGGTGAAAAACTGAATCGTCTGTTTTAAATCGGCAAAACTCACTTTCTCATCGATATACAAACCTTCCACCTGGTGAAAAATACAGTGAGATCGGGCAGAAACAGCCTCATTACGGAAAACGCGGCCAGGAGAAAGAATTCTGATCGGCGGTTCATTTTCCTCCATATATCGGATCTGTACTGATGACGTGTGCGTGCGCAGCAGGAAATCCGGGTCTTTACTGACAAAAAATGTATCCTGCATATCGCGTGCTGGATGATATTCCGGCATATTGAGTGCGGAAAAATTATGCCAGTCGTCTTCGATTTCAGGACCGTCTGCAACGGCAAAACCAATGGAACGGAAAATATCGATGATTCGGTTACGAACAAGCGCAATCGGATGGCGGCTACCGGCCTGCAGTGGAAAACCGGGACGTGTAAGATCCTCTTTTACAAGGATATCCGCCGATTTACCCGCGTTTTTCAGGTCATCAATCTTCCCGGCAACCTGTTGTTTCAGCGCATTGATTTTCTGACCGTATTCTTTCTTCTGGTCATTCGGAACGTTCTTAAAATCATCAAACAGCTGAGTAAGAATTCCTTTCTTACTGCTGTATTTAATTCTGAACTGCTCTATTTCTGCGGCATCTGTACTACTGAATGCATTCACATCCTGCATGTAACCGTCAATCTTATCTAGCATTGTGTAATTTTCAATCCCTGCAAATTTAGCAATATTATGAACGTATTCAAAAGTTTATCTCATATCCGACTGGCTTACGAAACGCAAAATCGCAAGTGATTTCAAAGAAAAATGTGACGTAAATTAAATACACATGATAACTTCAAAGTAATCGCTGCTACTTTTTTTCACGTGCTTTTACCGCGATTTGAATATTCACTTCATTTTTGATAACGCCGTTTTCAAGCGGCATCTGAAACTTTATGCCGAAATCTTCACGTAAAATATCCTTCTGCTCCGTGTAGATACTTGCTTGACCGTTATCCACCGTCACATTTGCATTGAACTGTACCGGTTTGGTTATACCTTTAATCGTAAGATTTCCATCCAGAATGGTATTATAATCACCTTCTTCGGCAGGAGTTACTGCGGTTATTTCGTAGGATGCTGTCGGGAAACTCTCCACTTCAAAAAAATCAGCAGATTTCAGGTGATTTTCCAGTTTCGACTGCTGTTCCTGTTCATCTTTCAGATCAACATTTTTCAGGCTTGCCATGTTGGCCACAAATTTTCCGCTCTGCAGTTTTCCGTCCTTCACCGTAACATCACCACTTTCGAATTTGATGGTTCCGAAATGACTCGTATTGTCGCTTTTAACGATCTTAAAGCCTTTCCATTCAATCTTACTGTTCATGGTATCGACAACATAGACTGTACCGTCCTTTGCGGTATTCACCTGTGTGATTTCACCGGCAGCTGTTTCATTTTTCTTGCACGAAATTACTGCCAGAGTAAATGCAGCTGCGAGTGCGGCAGGACGAAAAATTTTTCTCATAGTTTAATTTTACAGCGAAAGTAAAAAAAATCAAATAAAAGGACTGTTGCCGAACAACACAAAGCCCATTCACAGCAAAAATCACTGTAAAAATTTCTATTTTTGTCCATGCTTCTTCAAGTTAAAAACCTCCATTTTTCCTACCTGCCGGAGAAACCCCTGTTCACCAATCTGAATATCCGGGTGGAGAAAGGAAAAATCATTGCGCTCGCAGGCGAAAGCGGATGCGGAAAATCAACGCTTCTAAGCATCATTTACGGTTTGATCGACTGGCAACAGGGCGAACTTCTTTTTGAAGGAAAAAAATTACTGGGACCCAAAGGAAATATCGTTCCCGGCGAGCAGGAAATGAAGCTGGTGGCTCAGAAT
>JAEWOM010000078.1 GCA_023399675.1 Bacteroidota bacterium | reverse complement strand
GGAAATTATATTCTGCCGATGGAACTCGTAAATGGAGAAAACGACTTTTTCGAAAAGCCTTTCCATCCTTCCGTTGTCCGTTTTTGCTTTATGCAGGCGCATTACAGAAGTGTGCTCGATATTTCCAATGATGCGATGATCGCTGCAGAAAAAGGCTTCCAGAGAATGATGGAAGCCATGAAAGTACTGTCCGGAATTACAGCAGGAAAAGGTATAGGTTCAGGTTTTGATCTGAAATCCTGGAAAGATAAATGTTATGATGCGCTGCTCGACGATTTCAATTCTCCGGTGCTGATCGCCCATATTTTTGAAGCCGTGAAATTTATTTTCGCATTAAAAGACGGAAAAGAAACTGTTTCTGAAGAGGATCTGGAAGCGTTACGTACCTTAATGAATGGATTTCTGTTCGATATCTTAGGATTACAGAAACCCGAAGAAAACAACAGTGAAAAACTCGATCAGACGCTGAAAGTACTGATCGAACTGAGAAATCAGGCGAGAAAAAGCAGAAATTTCGAACTTTCTGATCAGATTCGGGATCAGCTTTTAGCGCAGGGTATCGAACTGAAAGACGGCAGGGAAGGGACAACCTATGTTTTTCAGTGATTTTTGGAAATCTTTACGAAATAATGAAAAGTTGGGCTGATGTGCTCAACTTTTTTTAATTATTTGAGGATGTTTCAGATACATTTGTTAATTTAGTATCACCAATACATTCAAAATTCAACATTATGAAAAAAATTATCCTTCCTCTGGCGGCGCTGCTTCTCGGTACTGCAGTCAGCGCTCAGGACGTGTTTGCACTTACAGGTAAAAACACGCCGAACATTATTTTTAATGATTTTCGTCCGGTCGATTTTGCTAAAGGTACTTCCGGAAAAGCCGTTTTCGATGTCAATTCTGTGCCTTTGGTGTACTCCGATGCAAAGAAAATGACGGTAAATGAAGATAAAAATACATTTAACAACGCACAGGCACCGGCAATGGCTACGCTTGCAGTAAATGCTGCCGGTTCCGAGTTGGTTTATATGCCGATGTACTCCAGGAATATTTACGCTCTGGATCTGGCAAGTAAAAAAATTACACTAATCGAAAATTCCGTCGTGAAGACTTCTTCCTGTGATCTGAATTCTCATTTTACCCGAATGACCCTCGGTGCAGACGGAAATATTTACGCAATGACCAATTCCGGTTCCCAGCTGATTCAGGTTGCGAAAAAGAACGGTTCTTATCAGGTATTTGATTTGGGAAATATCACGGATGCGCCATCCAACGGGAATAATTCTATCGAAATAATGCAGTCAGGTTTTGGCGGTGATATGGTAGGTGATGCCAACGGCGATTTGTACATTTTTGCTGCGTCAGGAAATGTGTTCCGGGTAGCCACGAAAACACGCACCGCTGAATTCATGGGTAAAATATCGGGTCTACCAGAGAATTTCTCACTGAATGGTGCTGCTGTTAATACCGATGGTAAAGTAATTATTGCCAGCGCAAAAGCACTGGGTTTTTATGAAGTTGATATGAACGGTCTTTCAGCAACGCAGAAATCTTTCGATGAAAATCTGAATATTTATGATCTGGCGAGCCGCCATTTGGTAAATGATCAGCGTGCTCTTTCTTCGGCATTCGAAGGAGCAGATATCTATCCGACAGTTGCAGATGAAGGATTTATTAATGTGAAACTGGCCGACGCCAAACTCAAAGGGAAAGTTACGGTAGAAATTTTTAACAGTGGCGGAATTACTGCGCAGAAACAGACCTTGAATGTGAATTCCAGAAATGTTGAGCATAAAGTGGAATTGAAAGGTTTGCTTTCAGGAATGTACGTGGTAGCCGTTCAGGATGAAGCCGGAAATCAGATCCTGACCAAGAAAATTATTGTTAAATAAGTTTATAATTGTCTTGAAACAGGTCCTTTCGGTTATCCGATGGGCCTTTTCTTTTTTCAGCCGTTTTCTTTTTTAAACCAAAATTTATATGAAATTTTTTCAGCACCGATGAATATTAACTAAATTGCAGGAGGTCACAATTTGAGATAGATGAAGCTATATTTTAATGTCAACTATAAACCAACCGGGGAGGAATCGCTGAATGTTGTTATTCAGGAAAAAGATCAGGAACTGGTGCATCGTTTAAAGTATAGCGATAATGGAAACTGGTCTGCAGAAGTAGATTATTTTTCAAGAAGTATCAGCTATTACTATCAGGTGACCGATACCGAACAGAATGTTACCGATACTGAGCCGGTACCGCATCAGCTTCATTATCCGCACAACATTAAAGAATTTAAGATTTTTGATGTGTGGAACAGGAAAAATTTTCCCGAAAATTATCTGAATAATAAAGTTTTTCTGAATAGAATCGGCAAGCAGAAATTTTCCAAACTGGCGCTACTGATTAGACATACTCATTGGTTCCGGATTGAAGCGCCGCTCTACAGACCGGAATGGAGAATGGTGATTATGGGAAATGATGAAGCGCTCGGAATGTGGGATGATCCGATGCCGATGCTGCAGACCGAAGCCGGTGTCTGGGAAATTGCTGTGGAAATTACCAACCCGCATTTCGTTCAGTATAAATATGCCGTACAAAACTCCGAAACCGGTGAAATTATTGCAACCGAATACGGTGATAACCGCTGGGCAGTTCCGTCCGCGGAGGATAATTTACTCATCATCAAATCCGATCATTATTTCCGTTATGAAATCGGTCAGCTTTACCGTGCTGCAGGAGTTGCCATACCTGTTTTTTCGCTGCGTACTGCGCAAAGTTTCGGGGTTGGTGAATTTGCAGATCTGAAGTTATTTGGCGACTGGGCAAAAGAATGCAATATCGGAATCATCCAGACACTGCCCATTAATGACACCACAACCGATTATTCCTGGAAGGACAACTATCCGTATTCTGCGATTTCGGTGTACGCGCTGCATCCGCAGTACCTGAGTCTTGAGAATCTAACCTATAAAATTCCTGAGGCAAAAAGGAATACGTTTGACCAGAAACGAACCGAGCTGAATGAAAGGGATGCTGTGGATTATGAGGAGGTGTTAACGCAGAAATGGCAATTTATCAAACTGGTTTTTGCCAAAAACAAATCCGCCATCCTCAAAGACAGATCCTTTACCAAGTTCAGGAAAACAAATGAAAGTTGGCTGCATCCGTATGCGGCGTTCTGTGTGCAGCGGGACAAATATAAAACATCAGATTTCCAGTCGTGGAAAACCCATAAAAAATATATTGCGGGTAAAGTTGCGCCCATGTTTACCGCCAAAAATAAAGATTACGATACTACCATGCTTCACTGCTGGGTGCAGTATGAACTTCATCTGCAACTGAGGGATGCCGTGGAATATCTGCACAGCCTGAATATTTCCGTTAAAGGAGATCTTCCGATCGGCATCAGCAGGAATTCCGTGGAGGCGTGGACAGAACCGGAACTTTTTCATCTTGATTTTCAGACAGGAGCACCGCCGGATCAGTTTTCAGAATTGGGCCAGAACTGGGGTTTCCCGACATATAATTGGCAGAAAATGGCTGAAGACGGTTACCAGTGGTGGAAAAACCGGTTTGCAGCTTTAGAACAGTATTTTGATGCGATGAGAATCGATCATATACTTGGCTTCTTCCGAATCTGGCAAATACCTGTCGGCGTAGTGCAGGGGATTTTGGGATATTTCTCTCCGGCGGTTCCTGTAATGGAAGAAGAATTTGAAGACCGGGGCATTCCTTTTGAATTTGATAGATATTGCCGACCGTACATTACGAAAGATATTCTGGCGGATTATTTTCAAAATGAGAAAGAAGCAGTACAGAACCAGTTCTTCAATGAAAATGCAGACAGCACATTTAGTTTTAAACCGGATTTTGACAGTCAGTTAAAAATCAAGGAGTATTTCGACAGACATCCGATGCCGGATATGGAAGCAAAGATGCTGAGTCTTTCGGCAAATGTACTCTTTTTAACAGAAGAAAGAGACGGAGAAAGAGTTTACCATCCGCGCTTTTTTCTGTATAATACAAGCAGTTACCATCACCTGTCCGATCGCGAAAAAAGCAAACTGTACAAACTCTATACAGATTATTTTTTCGAAAGACAGGATGACTTATGGTACCGGTCGGCTATGGAAAAACTGCCTGTGCTGCTTGCATCGTCAGATATGCTGATTTGCGGCGAGGATCTGGGACTGGTTCCGAAATCTGTGCCTGCAGTGATGGATGAACTGGGAATAGCTGCGCTGAAAGTGCAGAGGATGCCGTCGGAAAATATTCCGTTTTATGATCCGCGCTATGCACCTTATTTGAATGTTGTTACTACTTCTACGCATGATACATCCACGCTCCGCCAATGGTGGCTGGAAGACCGGTCGCTCAGCGTACAGTATTTCCATGAACAGCTCGTACAGCAGCATGGAACAGCGCCCGGAGAAATGGTTCCCGCACTTGCAGAGATCATTTTAAAGCAGCACCTGTATAATGAGGCGATGCTTGCGGTATTTCCACTGCAGGATTGGCTTGCCACTGACTGTGAACTGCGGAATCCAGATTTTAATGCAGAAAGAATCAATGTTCCGGCAAATTTTCCGCACAACTGGAACTACAGAATGCATATTTCAATTGAGCAGTTGCTGAAGGCTGAAGATTTCAATACAAGAATTGCACATTGGATTGAAGATTCCGGAAGAAAATAATGTATCTGGTTATCAGTATTTTATCGTTTTTCCGATTTCTGTTTTAATCTTTCATTTAACTTATATTTTTATCTGTAATCAAAGAATCAGTAAAGAGAATTGGCTGAACAATCACTTTTTACCTGATTTGAAACAAATAACAATATATAAAATGAAAAAAATACTTCTTAGCCTGTCATTAGCGGTCGGCACACTGATATCAGCCCAATATTATCCTCAGGGTGGATACAGCGATCATTATCCGCAGTACGGCACATATCAGAACGATAATTATTACTTTCCGGAAGACTATTACTATGAGTATCCGGAAGACTACTACGACGACGGTTATTATCAGAATTTTTACAACGATTATAACCACAGTATCGTCAATATCAACTGGAACGCATTTTTCCGCGAGGTAAGATTAAGCAGACCGCAGATTACTATGATTTTGGACCTGAACAGACAGTTCCCGTCATTCTACTCCTGGAATTCGTATTACCGTATGAATCCGAACAGATGGTGGTATGACAGATTTTATGCACTGGAAAGAATTATGGGTCCGCAGATTTTCATCGTATTCCAGAACAGATTCTACAACGGTTACAGCCCTGTAAATTACTATAACAATTACTGGTACGACTATTACAGACCGAGATACCATGTAAGACCGGCATACGCGAATATCAATATTAATGTTTTCCGTGTGGACAGAAATGTGTATCACAGACATGTGGGATCTAACTACGGATGGAATCAGCCAAGAGATAACTCGTATCAGGGAAGTTTCCGCGGAGGCAGCAACAGTGGTCTGAGAACAGGAACCAACACCAACAGTGGATTCGGTGTGCAGAACAGAAACGACCAAAGCCGTGCGAACAGCGGATTCAGAAATCAACAGTCGAACACAACTGCAAACAGTGGTGGACTAAGA
>JAEWOM010000029.1 GCA_023399675.1 Bacteroidota bacterium | reverse complement strand
GTGTTAAACCTGTACCACCACCACAAGGTTTGATCAGAGGAAGAAATGTGGTAAGCCTACCGGCGAGCTCTATTCCTAACCAGCTGATTACTGCGGAAATCCCGGATTTCGACTTCCCGGTAACCTTTAATGTAACAAGCTACCTGCTGAAAGTTCCTGGCAGAGCAGCGATTCCGGTAACAGGAAATGATTTGAGTGCTGCACAGGGAGCGATCAGAAACCTGAGACCTGGTGATAATGTTTATATTTATGGTATCAAATATACAGCTGCCGGTATTCCTGTAGCACCAGGTAGAGAAGCTGCTGCCATTATGATTAATGTTCAATAATTTTATTAAAGATATAAAGTAAGTTATGAAAAAATATATAAGCACTTTGTTCGTAGCTGTGTCGGGGATGATGTTTTCCCAGACGATCCTTAACGCAAAGTCACCTGAGGAATTCAGACAGATGCAGGCAGACAATACACGAAATGTAGGAGACAGCGTCGTATCTAATAAAGTTACTCCTTTATCTTACGGTTATGTTGATGAGAAAGACATTTTGAAGTCTGTGTACGTTTGGGAGATTATTGACATGAACGACAAGATCAATCAGCCTTTCTACTTCAATAACACCGATACTTTTTCCAAGCAGTCAAGATCTTTGTATACAGTTCTGCTTCAGTCGGCACTTTCCGGTGAATTCACGGAAGTTTACGACGATGAGAACTTTACAATGAAGCTCGATGCTGACGGTATCAGAAGAAAACTCGTTTACGAAAAACTGGCTGATGAAGCCCTGGATATCATCGAATCGGGAAGAGCTCTTACTGATGAAGAAATTATCAGATATACTGACCGTTATGATACAAAAAATGACGAAGTTCGTATGATCAAAATGATGGGTATGTGGTACATCGACAAAAGAGATGCTCAACTGAAATACCGTCCGTTAGGAATTGCAGCAATGGGTCCGGATCCAACGATGCAGGCACAGCGTGTTGCTGGTATGCCGCTTGAAGGAGCTGACGAACTTGTAGACCTGTTCTGGATTTATTATCCGGATGCACGTGAAGTTCTGGCTAATAATATCGTGTACAACCAAAGCAACTCTGCTGCAGACTTAAGTTTCGACGATTTGCTGAACGCAAGAAGATTTACTTCAGTAATTTATAAGTCGTCATCAGGTTTGGGTGATGGAGTCATTACAGATTACATTCCACGGGATGGTGAAGGACAGATTGAAGAGAGCGACAGAATCAAAGGAGAAATCCTGATGATGGAAAACCAAATGTGGAACTACTAATAGGTACTTCATTTTATAATAAAACCTGGGTTTTTACTCAGGTTTTTCTTTGTGATGAAAAGAGTTGATTTTTTAATAGTCGGAGGTGGTTTTGCGTCCTATTTTTTTGCGCATCAACTGATCCGGCACGGCAGATCGTTTTTAATGATCGATTCAGGCGCTGGAAATGCATCGCGGATATCAGCAGGAATTGTTAATCCCGTTGTGCTGAAAAAGTTCACGACGTTTTGGCTTGCTGGGGAACAGATATGGGCTTTGAGAACGTCGTTGGAGGAAATTCGGAGTTATCTGAATACCGAACTTTGGATAGACGAGCCGGTCATGCGCATTTTTCACGATGAAAATGAAAGAAACCTTTGGCTGAAGAAAAGTGCTGAACCGATTCTGAATGATTTCCTGTCTCCGAAAATCGAATTTTTAGAAAATGTACGTAATCCTTTTGGATGTGGTGTTGTGATGCATTCAGGCAGATTGGATGTCAAAACTTTTTTCAACAATTTTTCTGAATATTTGGTCAGTCGTGAGCGTCTAATTAATGAAGCTTTTGATTACGGCCAACTAATTCCTGACGATTCAGTTTATAAAGACATCAAATTCGATAATATCATTTTTTGTGAGGGAATTGCCGTAAATCACAATCCGTGGTTTGGCTTTCTGCCCGTTAACGCTAATAAAGGCCATCAGCTGACAGCAGAAATTCCGGATTTGCAGTTGAGGCAAACAGTCAAGAAAAAACATTTTCTGTTTCCGACAGCACCTGGTTGCTGCTATTACGGAGGAACTTATGACCGGCGTTCTTTAGAAGCCACGATAGATTCTGCGGCTGTGGAACAGTTGGAGAATGGTCTTGCAGAAATTGTATTCCAGAATTTTTCCGTAAAGGAAGTGAATGTGGCATTTCGGCCGACTGTCGGCGATCGTAGGCCGATTCTCGGCAGCCATCCGCAATTCAAAAACCTTTATGTATTTAATGGTTTGGGTGCCCGTGGAATTTTAAACGGAAACTACTTTGCAGAAAAACTCTATAGGCATATTACCCATGGAGAGTCGTTTTATCCTGAAGTTGATGTGAAAAGATTTCTGTAGGTTTTTGTAATTAGGATTTTTTCCACTATTTTTGCAAACCATAATTAGAAAGGTGCTCGAGTGGTTGAAGAGGCTACCCTGGAAAGGTAGTATACGGGTAACTGTATCGAGGGTTCGAATCCCTTCCTCTCTGCAGAGTAAAACTCAAAAATTACTAAAACCCTTTAAAATAAAGATTTTAAAGGGTTTTTTATTTTTTGGAATATCAGAAT
>JAEWOM010000026.1 GCA_023399675.1 Bacteroidota bacterium | reverse complement strand
CTTCTGATCAAGTGATGATATTTCACCGGAAGATCATCACCAAACTCACTTCTGTACTGCTCTGTATTGTCCTTTATGGTTTTTTCGTCCTCGCAGTGAACGCAGATCGGCATTTTCACTTTTGAGAAAATCTCTTCGAGTACAGCCGGATCATCCACCAGCATATTTCCGGTGGATGAACCGAGAAATAATTTGACGGCAGGAACGTCCCTGGGATTGGTTTTCAGAACCTCTTCGAGATTATCGTTTGTTCCGCCCATTGAAAAGCCAAAATTGGCGTATGATTTCTGTGCTGCTATTGCGTATTTGTCTTCAAGCAACTCCTGTGTAACAGCATTCGGAACGGTATTCGGCTGTTCGATGAAACTCGTTACTCCACCAGCAACTGCCGCTTTGCTTTCTGTTTCAATATCGCCTTTATGCGTTAATCCCGGTTCGCGGAAATGCACCTGATCGTCAATGACTCCCGGAATCAGCAGTTTGCCTACCGCATCAAGGACAACATCCACGCCTGTTTCATCTATATTTTCCTGAATTTTTAGAATCAGGTCATTTTCAATGAGCAGATCGCTGATAAATATTTGATTTTCGTTTACTATTCGTGCGTTTTTAATCAGGGTTTTCATTCCGTTCGGGGTTTTCACAAAATTACTTTTAATCTGCGGTTCCTGAAAATTTTCAGGCATTCCGTCCCATCTCAAATCTAAATTCTACCTTTGCCAAAATTTCAGGATTTTGTATAAAAAACTGCTGGGACAGACTGCACTGTACGGATTGACTACGATTGTAATCAGACTATTCCCGTTCATTCTCAGTCCATATATTTTTGATGCTTTCAGTCCGACTGCCTATGCACCATATGCCGATTTTTACTCGGTTGCAGGCATTATTACAGTACTGCTGACACACGGCATGGAAACGACATTTTTTCGTTTTGCACTCGACGAAAAAGACAATAAGAAACTTATTTCAACGGCCTTTTTCAGTGTGGCTACTGCTGCTTTACTTTTTGCGGTTTTTGCACTTATCTTCCGCGAACCACTGGCTGTAGCTTTTAAAACCCCGACTCAGGTTAATCTGCTGAGTATGCTCGTGCTGGTTCTCGCACTCGACGCATTTTCTGCAATGCCATTTGTCCTGTTGCGAAAGCAGGAAAGACCCATAAAGTTTGCCGCTGTAAAAATTATCAACGGTATTGTAAATTTCTGTCTGGTACTTTTTTTCATTCAGGTTTTACCGCGATATCCCGATGGGCTGTTCGGTTTGAAATACAGTCCGCAGTTTGGTATCGGATATGTCTTTTTAGCCAATCTTATTGCAAGTGCCATCACCTTTCTGCTTTTAACGAGCGAAATTATCAGCGCACGACTTAAATATTTCGACTGGTCCCTTTGGAAGAAAATGCTGAAATACGGACTGCCGATCATGTTAGCAGGTTTAGCCGGAATTGTAAACGAAACACTGGACAGACAGTTTTTGAAATTTCTTCTACCCGATGAAATCGCGCAACATCAGCTGGGAGTCTATGGAGGCGTCACGAAAATTGTAACCTTTGTTCTGCTGTTTAAGCAGGCCTATGTACTGGGTGTGGAACCATTCTTTTTCAGTCACAGTAAAAGTGAAAACTCCGGCAGAACGTATGCTAGGCTCATGGATGTGTTTATTACTGCCAATTGCCTGATTATTCTGTTTCTCACAGTAAACCTGAACTGGCTGGCTCCTGCGTATTTGAAAAATCCGGAATATTATGAAGGTATCAGTATTCTGCCGGTGCTGTTTATCGCAACACTGTTTTTAGGCATCTACCTGAATCTGTCCATTTGGTATAAACTGACTGACAGAACCATAAACGGCGCGTATATTTCGCTGATTGGCGGAGCAGTTACCATTATCGTCAATATGGTATTTATTCCCAAATTCGGTTATTGGGCAGCAGCATATGCAACAATTGCTGCGTACTTTGTCATGATGATAGTGTCGCTGATCTGGGGTCAGATCAAGTATCCTATTCCTTACAACCTCTACCGGAATTCTCTCGTGATTCTGATCACCATTGTCGTTTCCCTGATTTTCTATCAGAATTGGAAAGAAAACTATTTGCTGGGTAATCTGCTGTTCATTATTATTGCGGTAATACTCATACTAAGTCAAAAACTTATTCCTGAACGACTCCTAAACAAAATAAAGAAATGACCGTAAAAATCATCAATAAATCAAAGCACGAATTGCCGAAATACCAAACCGAATGTTCGGCTGGTATGGATTTATACGCAAATCTGGAAGTATCAGTAACGCTGCAACCCCTTCAGCGTAAACTTATCTCCACCGGACTTTACCTGCAGTTACCGGAAGGTTTCGAGGCGCAGATCAGACCGCGGAGCGGACTTGCTCTGAAAAACGGAATCACGGTTTTGAATTCCCCGGGGACAATTGATGCGGATTATCGGGGTGAAATCGGCGTAATTTTAATAAATTTGTCGGCCGACGAATTCACGGTTAATGATGGTGACCGTGTTGCGCAAATGGTTATTACCAAACATGAATGTGCAACCTGGGAAGAGGTTGAAATCCTGGAAGATTCACAACGCGGAGAAGGCGGATTCGGAAGCACAAAAGTAAATTAACAAACTACGTTGAACTTGCCACAGCGTTTTTTCGCGGGCATCTAAATAAATAAAAAATATGAAAATAATTGTACCGATGGCAGGCCGTGGTTCGCGCCTGAGACCACATACTTTAACCGTTCCTAAACCTTTGATTCCGATTGGCGGTAAACCGATTGTGCAACGTCTTGTTGAAGATATTGCGAAAGTTGCAAACGAAGATATCGATGAAGTTGCTTTCATTATCGGAGATTTCGGGCAGGAAGTTGAAGCTTCTCTGATTGCTATTGCAGAAAAACTGGGTGCGAAAGGAACTGTTTATACACAGGATGAACCTCTCGGAACCGCACATGCGATTAAATGTGCTGAAAATTCCATGAGCGGCGATGTGGTGATTGCCTTTGCAGATACACTGTTTCGCGCAGATTTTGATCTCAACAAAAGTTCAGACGGTGTAATTTGGGTAAAAAACGTGGAAGATCCTTCATCTTTCGGCGTGGTAAAACTCGACGATGAAGGCTATATCACCGATTTTGTAGAAAAACCGAAAGAATTTGTATCTGATCTTGCCATCATCGGGATTTACTATTTTAAATCTGCAGAGAAACTGATGGATGAAATCAATTACATCATCAGTAACGATATCAGACAGGGCGGTGAATACCAACTGACGACAGCTCTCGAAAACCTTCGCTCCAAAGGCGCCAAATTCTCTCTGGGTGAAGTTGATGACTGGATGGACTGCGGAAATAAAAATGCAACCGTAGAAACTAACGGTAAAATTCTGCAGTATGAAAAAGATGAGTTCAAAGAATATCCTGCTTCAGCTGAAATAGAAAATTCCCTGATTATTCAGCCTTGCTTTATTGGCGAAGGCGTTAAAGTGATCAACTCGAAAATCGGACCGAATGTATCTCTCGGTAAAGGAACCTGTATCATTAATTCCAATATCGATAATTCGCTGATTCAGGAAAACACGAAAATCAATCACGGAAATCTCAGTAATTCAATGATTGGCAATTCAGCCATGTATTTCGGTGTGTCACGCGAAATTTCACTTGGAGATTATTCAGTGCTCGATTTTGTAAGTAAAGATTAATCAAAGAATACCGTAAAACCACCGACCGCACAATATATTTTGTGCGGTTTGGCTTTAATATTGCAAAAGTTTTCTGAGATTCTATACGGTTAGTAAAATGAAAAAATACATACTCCTTTTCACGGTCGCAATCTTTCTGTATTCGTGTAAAAGCAGAACTGCTGCAACTGCGGACACGAATACTGTATCAGACAGTACTGTTGTTGTAAGTGAATTTCCCAAAGGCTCAAATATGTCGGTGGAAAATCATGTGAAGTTTTATGAAAACATCCTGATTCATCCTAAGTTTGACCAGCTGAAAATTTACAGCAAAATAGATATGGAGAGCAACAATGCATACATCCCGACGATGGATGCAACAACCTATATCGAAAAGGATAAAAAGGTCTGGATGAATATTTCACTCTTCCTTTTTTCTGCTGCGCGCGGACTGGCAACGCCCGACGGAATAAAAGCATAC
>JAEWOM010000283.1 GCA_023399675.1 Bacteroidota bacterium | reverse complement strand
ACGTGATGCTGAATTAGTTCCTTGTGTTGTTTATGGAGGAAACGGACCTTTGAACTTCTCTACAGAAGAGAAGTCATTCAAAAACCTGGTTTACACTCCGGAAGCACACACAGTAGAACTTGTAATTGACGGGGAAAACATCCCTGCAGTTCTTCAGGACATTCAGTTTCACCCAATTACAGACAAAATTCTGCATGTGGACTTCTACCAGTTGTCAGACGACAAACCAGTGGTAATGGAAGTTCCTGTACGTATTACAGGACGTGCAAGAGGTGTGGTTGCCGGTGGTGTACTTCGCCAGTCTTTCAGAAAACTGAAAGTGAAAGCTCTTCCGGGCGATTTGCCGGATGAAATCGTGGTGGACGTTACACCTTTGAGAATTGGTAACAAAATTTATGTAGGTGGTATCAAAACTGAAGGATTCAGTTTTATGCATCCTGACAATGCCGTAGTTGCAGCTGTGAAGATGTCCAGAACTGCAATGAAAGGAGGTGCAGGTGATGATGAAGATGAAGATGACACTGCAGCACCGGCTGAAGGAGAAGCTCCGGCAGCAGAAGGAGAAGCTCCTGCAGCAGAATAAGAAAAAAAATATTTTTACAGAGAACCTGCCCTTACCGGCAGGTTTTTTTATGGTTTATTTTATGAATTATGCCGCCGTTCTCTGTATCGTTAATTGAGGCAGGCCTCGTTTTAATTATATGTCGTAAATTTGAAACGTTCTAAATTACGCACTTCATTTCATCTCATGATGCCGGCACAATTATTTGCCCCGATTTTTTTATAGCTATTTTATGGATATCCAGCAGATAAGACCCCAATTTCCGATACTTGAAAGAACTGTTAACGGAAAACCACTCGTTTACCTCGACAATGCGGCTACTTCCCAGAAACCTGTTTCTGTATTGGAAGCCGAGTTGAAATATTATCAGGAACTTAACGCGAATGTGCACCGCGGAATTCATACTTTAAGCCAGCTCGCCACCGAAGAAATGGAGGCGTCGCGAAGAAAAATTCAGCATTTCATCAATGCAGCGAATGATTTTGAGGTGCTGTTTACAAGAGGGACTACTGAAGGAATCAATACGGTTGCGTACTCGCTGACGAATTCGGGACTGATCGGTGAAGGCGATGAAATTATCGTGTCTTACCTCGAGCATCATTCGAACATCGTTCCGTGGCAAATGCTCTGTGCAAGAACCGGCGCCAAACTTCGTGTGATCCCGATGGATGATCAGGGAATTCTGCAGATTGACATGCTGGACGTAATCCTTTCCGAAAAAACGAAAATGGTTGCATTCAGTTATGTCTCCAATGCATTGGGTGTCATCAATCCGGTGAAAGAAATCATTGAAAAAGTGCGGAATAACTCCGATGCTTGGATTTTAGTTGACGGAGCTCAGGCCGTACCGCATTTCAAAATAGATGTTCAGGAGTTAGACTGCGATTTTTTTGCATTTTCGGGTCACAAAATGTATGGACCGACCGGAACAGGAATTTTGTACGGAAAAGAGCAAAAACTGATGAAGATGGAACCGTTTCTCGGTGGTGGCGAAATGATTGATTCCTGCACGTTTGAAGAAACCACTTTCGCTGGCTTACCTTTCAGATTTGAGGCCGGAACGCCGAATATTGCAGGAAATATCTGTATCGGTGTTGCAGCAGATTTCATTACGTCAGTCGGACATGAAGCGATACAGAAGCACGAAAATGCATTACTTCGGTATGCGCAGAAAAAGTTGCTGGAAATTGAAGGTCTGAAGATTTATGGTGAAAAAGCCAACAGGACGGGTGTGGTGTCTTTTAATCTCGCAAATGCCGGCATTGCATCCGATACGGGGATGATACTCGACAAACTCGGAATTGCTGTACGCACCGGTCATCACTGCACGCAGCCCATTATGAAATTTTTCGATATTGCCGGAACCGTACGTGCTAGTTTTGCAGTGTACAACACTCTGGAAGAAATTGATATTCTTGCAGAAGGCGTTCGTAAAGCACAGCAAATGCTCGCCTGAGAAAATTCAACAAGACAAAACCGACCGATTTTTCAGCAAAAATTCCGGATGAAGAAAGGAATCAGGGCTTCCATTCCACAACGGCACGGATAAATGCTTCCGCATTTTCTACCGGAATGTTAGGCAGTATACCGTGTCCTAAATTGGCGATGTATTTATCCTTACCAAATCCCGATATCATTTCATGAACCATTTTGCGAATCGTTTCCGGGGAAGAATGTAAGCGTGCCGGATCAAAATTTCCCTGTAAAGTAATCCGGTTATTCGTGAGTTTTCTCGCGATTTCGGGTCGCAAAGTCCAGTCAACACCAAGTGCGGACACCGGTGCTTTCATCATTTCTTCCAGGGCAAACCAGCAGCCTTTTCCGAAAACAACGACATGCGTTAATGGCGCCAGTGCGTCTGCAATCTGGCGGATGTATGGCCACGAAAATACCTGATAGTCCTCCGGAGACAGCATTCCGCCCCAACTGTCGAAAATCTGTACCGCAGAAACACCTTTTTCTACTTTTCTTTTCAGATACGCTATCGTTGTATCTGTGATTTTTTGAAGAAGCAAATGTGCGGCTTCAGGATGCTGAAAGCAGAAAGATTTTGCAATGTCAAACGCTTTAGAGCCTTTCCCTTCCACACAATAACACAGGATTGTCCATGGTGAACCGGCAAAACCGATCAGCGGAATTTCGTTATCGAGTTTTTCGAGGGTCATTTCAATCGCATCAAAAACGTATCCCAACGTGTCGTTAACATCCGGAACGGTCACCTGCTGAACCTGTTCCATCGTCCGGATCGGCGTGTCGAGCCATGGCCCCACATTTTCTTTCATTTTGAAGTCGATTCCCATCGCCTGCGGAACCACCAGAATATCAGAAAACAGAATAGCTGCGTCGAGCGGAAAACGCTTGATGGGCTGAACGGTAATTTCTGACGCGAGTTCAGGAGTCTGGCAACGCGTAAAAAAATCGTACTGATCGCGCAAAGCACGGAACTCTGGCAAGTAACGTCCTGCCTGTCTCATCATCCAAACCGGTGGTCTTTCAACAGTTTCTCCACGTAAAGCTCTGAGATATAAATCGTTTTTGATCATATTTTTATTTTTAATTACCGAATTTCATTGAATCCGGCTGAAGAGATGCTTTCATTAATTTGAGCAAATCTTCCAGTGTGTTTTGCAGGCTGGTAATAACAGGGCCGGAAATCAGTTTTTTTATTTCGTTTTCAGTGGTTTTACCTATGGAAAAAAGCTGTAACCCTGAAAGAGAATTTTGATGTGCAAAACTACGAACTCCACTTGGACTGAAGAAAGCTACAGCATCAAATTCTTCGGTTATTTCAGGATTGAGTGCTTCAGTTTCGTAAACGACCGTTTTCTGATAATCGATGCCGTGTACATTCAGTTTTTGCGAAATTGTTTCCAGTGCAATATTTCCGCAGAAATGAACGTAGGACTCTTCAGCGTATTCGCGAATCAGTTTTTCAGCTAATTTTTCAGCATTAGCTTCGGTTTTCTGAACATGGAAGCCGAGTTCTGTAAGTTGTTTCGCAGATTTTTTTCCTACACAGAACAGCTTGTTGCGTTCATTTATTTCAAATCCGTTCTGAAGAAATCCTTGAAGGCCGTTGATGCTTGTGAAAATCAGTGCTTTACTGTCAAGTGGGAATGGCTGTACTGTTTTGGTTTTTATCTGTATTACATCTGAAAAGTGACAGGAAACCCGCGGTCCAAAATAATTTTTAACGTATTGCTGATCGAGATCTGTTTTGGTAAAAAGGATTCGCAAAACCGGTATTTTAAGACAATTCTTACTTATTTGATTGCTCTGCGGATAGATTCCATAATTTCCTTTCCTCCGTTTTGCAGGACTTCAGCTGCAAGTTCTTCGCCGTGGTTTTTTTTCGAATCGAAAGCAAAAATTTTATCAATGTCAATACAGTTTTGGCCATCTACAGTGCAAATTCTGCCTTCAAAACGTATTTCGCCGTCATGAAACTGTGCGAAAGCGCCGATAGGAGCTGTACAGCCGCCTTCAAGTGTTCTCAGGAAATTCCGTTCGATTTCTACACAGATCTGGGTTTCTTCATCGCTGATACCGTTCATAAGCGTATTGAGCGGACCGTTTGCTGTATGACCGGTCACGGCAATCACTCCCTGAGACGGTGCACAAATCATCATCGGAAGTTCCTCGTACTCAATATTATAGTTCATTCGTTTCAAACCTGCGAGTGAAAAAATGGTGGCATCGAAATCTTCTTCTTCGAGTTTATTAAGTCTGGTCTGTACATTTCCCCGAATATCACAGAATTCAGCATTTGGAAATTCCTTCAGCCAAAACGCACGGCGTCTCAGGCTGCTGGTCGCTATTTTCAGCTCATTCCACGGTTTTTGCATGGAACTTTCTTTGCGAACCAGCACATCCTGCTGATAATCGCGCTTTAAATAGGTTATTATTTCAATATTCTCAGGTAAATGCGTTGGAATATCCTTTAGTGAATGTACCGCAATGTCGATTTGATTGTTGAGCAGGGCAACATCGAGATCTTTTGTGAAAATTCCGGTAATCCCCATCTGATACAGTGGCTGATCCAGGTTTTTGTCTCCGGAAGAGGTAACAGGAATGATTTCGGTCTTGATATTGCGGTTCTGCAGTTCTCTTGCGACCTCTCTTGCCTGCCAAAGTGCCAGTGGCGAATTTCTTGTACCGATTCTAATGTTGTCCATGATCGTCTTTCTTAAACTGGTCTACCATGATTTCTTTCATCAGTGCACTGATTTCATCAGCTTTTGAAGGGTTATCAATAATATATTTGGCAAACCTTCCGGTAAGTTTATTAATCATCATCTCAGTAAGTTCCATGTCTTCAATGTCAACATAACGGAACTTCTTGTGAATTTTATGCATTTCGTTGCGTTCAATATCGGTGAGAAGATCCTTGAAATGGTGAATTTTCGGAACCATCTTACGCTTGCTTTCCCATTCTGTGAAATCAACAGTCATTTTTTCGATGATTTCTTCCGCCTTAGGAATTTCCTTCCGTCTCTGCTCGAGCGTATGATTGATTTTGAATGAAAGTTCATCCACATCCACGAGCTTTACATTCGGATTCTCCACTACATCTTTCTCTACATTGTAAGGGATGGACAGGTCGAGAATCAGTGTTTCTTTCCCGTTCGGGAAGTGGCTTTTGTTGATGATCGGATGTGCGGCTCCTGTTGCAACGATGAGAATGTCGGTTTTCTTCAGTTCTGCATCCAGATCACTGAATTCAATATGTGGAATCTGATATTTTTCCGCAATTTTAATTGCCTTTTCAGCCGTACGGTTCATCACTTTTACCTGTGGCTGATGAATGTGTTTTACCAGATTTTCAACTGTATTTTGCCCGATTTCACCGGTTCCCAGAAGCAGAATGTTCTTGTCCGCCACCTGGTTCTGGTTGCTCAGGATGTAATGTACGGCAGCATAGGAAACCGACGCTGCTCCGTTTGAAATTCCCGTCTCATTTTTGATTTTTTTGGAAATCTGAATCGCGGAATTGATCGCTCTCTCGAGGTAAGGGTTGCTGTATTTTTTTTCTTTCTTGAACCGGTTGTAGGCATTTTTGATCTGGCCAATTATTTCAAAATCGCCCAGAATCTGGCTTTCCAGTCCGCCGGCTACGCGAAAAAGATGATTCAGCGCATCGTCCTGCGTGAAAATATTCGCAAATTTCAGAAAATCATTCAGGCTGACTCCGGTAGTTTTGCAGAATTCTTCTGCGACAGAAAGATAATTTTGTGTCGTAGTGTAAATCTCCGTGCGGTTACAGGTGGAAACCACAAATGCATCACCGAGCTGTTCCTGATACAGCGAGGAGAGAAAGTCTTTGATATGCTCTTCAAAAAACGCAAATTTACTGCGCGTTTCGGCGTCGGCTTTTTCATAACTGACGCTTAATACTGCAAAATTGGCGGTTTTCTGAAATTCCGGATTTCTATACATGAGTAACCGCAAAAATACGAAATTTTAAGAGCATCCCAAATGATACTTGTCAATGACCGCAACAGCTAATTCCAATGAAGGTTAGACCTTCAGGCACCGAAATTTACACTAATGAACAGCTTCTTTTGTTCCGGTTATCAAAAATTCTGCAGCGCATTTCCCCAAAAGTGATTCGATGCGGCCCGATATTATTGCTTTTCGAATGAGAATGAGCTTCCTGAAAAATAAGGTTTAAAATACTGGTTATAAGCATTGTAAGTCTTTGATTGAGATTTAAATAAATGCGTTTTTGAAAGGTGGTCAGGCATTAATTAAGCCGATTCAACGAACGTAGTATTTTAATAAAATTTTAACCTAAATAATACCGATGCCAGCTTTGAAGATGGTCGCATTTTCTTATCTTTGTGCACTTAATTTTACATACAAAAATCAGGACTTAAAAATGGGTTTATTTGATATGTTCACGCAAGAAATTGCGATTGACCTTGGAACTGCTAACACTTTAATTATCCATAACAACAAGATCGTTATCGATCAGCCTTCTATCGTGGCAATAGAGCGTTCTTCAGGGAAGCCGATTGCTGTGGGGGAACAGGCAAAACACATGCAGGGGAAAACCCATGAAGATATAAAAACCATCCGTCCGCTGAAAGACGGGGTTATCGCAGATTTCCATGCTTCCGAGCATATGATCAAGGAATTCATCAAGAAAATTCCGGGAATCAAAGGAAAATTAATTCAGCCTGCTTTAAAGATTGTTATCTGTATTCCGTCAGGCATTACCGAAGTTGAAAAACGCGCGGTTCGTGATTCTGCACAGAAGGTTAATGCAAAGGAAGTCAGGCTTATATACGAGCCAATGGCAGCAGCAATCGGTGTTGGTATTGATGTACAAAAGCCGGAGGGTAACATGATTATCGATATAGGTGGTGGAACTACAGAAATTGCAGTGGTTGCATTGGGCGGTATCGTCTGCGATAAATCGGTAAAAATTGCAGGAGATGTATTTACCAATGATATCGCTTACTATTTAAGAACGCATCATAATCTTTATATCGGTGAAAGAACCGCAGAACGTGTGAAAATTGAAGTCGGATCTGCTGTCGAAGAACTTGATGTGGATATCGAAGATATTCCGGTTCAGGGGCGTGACCTGATCACCGGTAAGCCGAAAGAAATTATGGTGGGCTACAAGGAAATTGCCAGAGCACTCGATAAATCCATTATTAGAATTGAAGATGCCGTAATGGAGACGCTGTCGCTTACTCCGCCTGAACTTGCAGCCGATATTTACAAAACCGGAATCTATCTTGCCGGTGGCGGAGCGTTGCTTCGTGGATTGTCCGACAGACTGCACCGTAAAACCGGACTGCCTGTTTTTGTTGCTGAAGATCCTTTGAGAGCGGTTGTTCGTGGGACGGGTATCGCGCTTAAAAACATGGATAAATTCAACTTCCTGATCAAATAAAAATTTTTCTGCTGTTCCGGGATGGGGTTTTTGATGAGATTATTTTCGAAGAACGGCCT
>JAEWOM010000184.1 GCA_023399675.1 Bacteroidota bacterium | reverse complement strand
GTTCTGCACGGTGATAGTCCAGTGCTGCCTTATTAAAAGTTTTTTCGTCCCGATTCGTCTTCGACATATAAAAAATTTGTTGTGTAAAAAATAAGAACGGAAAGAGGTGTCATCTTTCCATTATTCTAAAAAAATCAGAAATTCAGAATGTATTTTCTGTGGTAGTCTACCAGGCTTTCAATTGGTTTCTGAACGATGTGCCCGATATTCAGGTTAAATTCAGCGGCTGCAGCGCGCAGAATGTCCTCGTAATAAAAAGCGATGGAACCTATGAAATTGATTTCCGACTGTTTCGCTTCTTCGTAAGGAAGGACCTGATAATCCAGATAGTTTTTCATTTCATCAAAAACCATATTCTGGAAATAAGGATGTGCTTTATGCTCTACCAAAAATTTGTTGAATTCTGCAAGGTATGCGTTTGCTCTTGGATTGTGATACATGTTTTTGAGCGCCTCATCTACGGATAAATCATAAGCGTCTTCAAATTTTTCCGAAAGATCTGCAGGAAGTTTCTTCATGAAATATCTCCGGAGCAGCTGCTTGCCTAATGCGGAACCGCTTCCTTCGTCGCCGATCAGAAAACCGAGAGACGGGAGATCCAGCCTTACCTGTTCTCCGTCGAAATAACATGAATTTGAGCCGGTTCCCAGAATACAGACTATTGCAGGCTTTCCCCGATATGCGGAATAAGCTGCGGCGGTCATATCTTCTTTTACTGTAATGTGTGCAGCTTCAAAGGCTTTTTGAAATTCGTCCTTTACAATTTGCCGGTTTGATTCTGTTCCGCAGCCCGAACCATAGAAAAAAATCTTCTGCATAGAATCGGCAATTTCTGCCAGTTTCGGATTTTTTCTCAGTTCCGGAGCGATGAGCTCTTTTTGAATAACATTGGGGTTAAACCCGGTAGTTTCCGTTTTCAGTACCACCTTCCCTGCACTGTCCAGAATGACCCAGTCGCACTTCGTGGAGCCGCCATCTACAATAGCTATCATATCAGCAAATTTTTGCAACGAAATGCGAAAATAAAAAAATTAGACGTAAGGCATACTAAACACCGGCCTTAAAATAGAATTACTGCAGAAAATTGCTATCGGACTTCAGCCAGCCCTGCACTTCATCTTCGAGGAAACTCTGCTGAATGCGCAGCGAATCGATGTAATCGTCCGGAATCGGTGGTGCATCCGAAGACTCGAGCTGCCACAGATCGTCGCTCATGGTTTCGTATTCGGTAAACACTCTTCTGAAACGCGCATTGCTTTTTTCCAGAACATTAATTTTCTCCTGTTCCTTCTGGAACTTGCGGTATGAATTTTTTGCATTCATGAGTTGAAAAAATCTTAAGTTTCCTTTGTGTTTTTTTATTGGATTTCAGATGTTTTTCAAGATAAATAATTCTGTTGCGCGGTGCGTACGGAATACAAATATCAGGTAAGTAGGCTGTCAAATATTTTAATAAAAATAGAAATAAATTTGAAGCAGCAAACTTTTTTAACAAAAATTATAGATTTTTTGTATATAATTTTAATTTTGCAACGGCTAGCTTAAGTTTTGAAATCATTACTACTTAAACAGAAACAAATCATGTTTTTTGTTCTCGCAGGAGCGATGAGCGCGGTAGTCGAGATTCTCACGTTTAAGATCTTCAGTGTTGCTCTTCCGAACCTTTTTGCATGGGAGCATAATCTTTACGGCATTCACTTTCCTTTAAGTAATATACTTTCCACCAGTTGCGGGATCATTTCGAATTATTTTTTCAGTATCTGGTTCGTATTTGAACGGGGTAAACATTCCAAGAGAAGAGAATTCGCCTATTTTATGGGAATTTCCATCGCTTCTACTTTTATCAGCCTGTTCCTGTTCCAGATTTTTTATACCACCATTTTCCGAAATGAGTACTTCGATCTGGGCTTCTTCGTGTTCAGTTCGGAAATGCTCAGTAAAATCAGTGCGATTGTCGCCGTATCCGTACTGAACTATACGCTGAAGAAAAGAATCATTTTCAGCGGATAATTATTATTTTTGACCACGTAAGTAAACTGGATGAGTGTAATTTTAAATCTGCTATGGCGTCTGTGGTTTGTGCTCCTTGCATTTTTACTCATCTTACTGTTTGGCTTGCCAGTGCTGCTGTTTTCTATACGCGAAAAAGATTTCAAGCATGCCTACTTCTTCATGTGGCTTTTTTGTGTTGTGGTGTTTTTCGGTATGGGTTTTCGGTATGAACTCATCAAGAAAACGAAAGAAGACATTATAAAAGGGCGTAATTACGTGTTTATTGCCAACCACACTTCCATTATTGATATTATGCTGATGGCCGTGCTCCACAGACATCATCCTTTATGTTTTATCGGAAAGGCTGAACTCGCAAAAATCCCGGTATTCGGAATTCTGTACAAGCGCATAGCAATTTTGGTAGACCGTAATAATCCGAGAAGTCGGGCCAAAGTTTACAGGGAAGCAGCAGAAAAAATGCGTCACGGGCAGAACATCGTTATTTTCCCGGAAGGCGGAGTTCCTGCTGAAAATATTTTACTCGACACTTTCAGAGACGGCGCTTTCACTTTGTCCACCAAACATGATTTTCCGGTTGCCGTGTACACCTTTGTCGGCCTGAAAGAAATGTTTCCGTTCCGATATGATAAAGGATATCCCGGAAAAGTTCGTGTATTCCTGAATATGATTATGGAACCGACCTCGATACGTGAGATGCGCGAAAAATCCCATCACGAGATAAAAAGGACGCTCAGCGAAAATCTGCCGAAGCATTAATTATCTATATTTGTTAATACTTTTCTAAGAAAATTATGGAAAACCATCAGGAACAGACGAAATGGTCGCAATTCATTTCCCTTATCATCGTATTTTTTTTCTGGGGCTTTGTAGCTGCAAGTAATGATATCCTCATCCCGGTCTTCAAGAAATGGTTTGTCCTCTCGCAGGTGCAGTCGCAACTTGTAGCCTGGGCATTTTACGCTGCATATTTTTTAGGATCGATCATTTTCTTCATCATTTCCCTGAAAAGCGACATTCTTCAGCAATTCGGATACAAAAAAACGCTTGCATTCGGTTTGGCAATATCCGCATTGGGCGCATTTCTGTTTGTACCGGCTGCGGCAAGTGCAAGTTTCTGTTTTTTCCTTACGGCACTCTTTATCGTCGGTCTGGGCTTTTCACTTATGCAGATCGTTGCCAACCCGCTTGCCATAAAAATGGGGAGTCCGCAAACGGGAGCGCACCGTTTAACCCTTGCCGGCGGTATCAATTCTTTGGGAACCACTTTAGGACCTATCCTTTTCGGAATTGCACTTTTCGGTATGGGTGACGACAATGAGAAACAGAATCCTCAAGACATGTCGCGTATTGAAGTGGTAAAGCAGGATTATCTCGGTCTGAAGAATGAACTCACGCAAAATGCTGCAGAACTCAAATCCTATACAGCAGATAACTCAGGAGCCATTAGCAGTACCTTACAGAAAATTCAGGTTCATGTTGCGGAAATCGACAAAAATTTGCAGCAGCTCGATGATCCGGCCATAACCGACCGTAAATCTGAAAAATTCATAGAAAACCTGAAGAAAATAAAAGACGGAAACACCCAGGAAGATCCGGGAACCGCCATTACCGGTACGTCGGCTATCCAGTATCCTACCGAATTCGTGAAGGACAAACTGGAAATGGTTAAAA
>JAEWOM010000091.1 GCA_023399675.1 Bacteroidota bacterium | reverse complement strand
GTTAGAACTTTTTTTATGGCCAGAATTTTAAAAATATATTCCGAAAACCCTTCTGAAAAACAAATCGATCAGGTGGTGAAAACGCTGCAGAACGGCGGACTCATCATCTACCCTTCCGATACGGTTTATGCGCTTGGTTGTGATATCAACAACTACAAAGCCATGGAAAAACTGGCACAACTGAAGAAAACCAAGCTCGACAGGGCACATTTCTCCATAATCTGCAATAATCTGAGTCACCTTTCAGAGTTTGCGCGTCCGATTGACAACGCAACGTTCAGGCTTCTGAAAAATCATGTTCCCGGACCGTTCACGTTTATTTTGGAAGCGGATAAAAATCTGCCACTTGCCTATAAAGGTCATAAAACGGTCGGAATTCGCGTTCCGGATCATATCATTCCCCAACTCATTGTAGAGCAACTTGGAAACCCGATCGCGTCAACATCAATCAAAGATGATGATGAAGTACTGGAATACTCCACCGATCCTGAACTGATAGCCGAAAAATACGACAGCCTCGTCGATATTGTGATCGATTCCGGTTACGGAGACAATGTAGCCTCAACAATCGTAGATTTAACCGGTGGAGAGCCGGAAATAGTACGTGAAGGAAAGGGAATTTTGTAGCTATCCTTGAATTGTACAGCGGTTCGGTGGTTTAGTACTTTAGTAGTTTAGTAGTTTAGTATTAAATCGGAAAAAACTTTAAACTTTGAACCCTGAACCTTGAACCTCGAATTTTGAACTTAAACTTTAAACCTTGAACTTTTAGCGAATGAAACTGATTACTTCCCCTGCAAAACTCATGACCACGGATGTTTCCACAGAATTTTTGAGAAGTTCGACGCCGCGTTTTATTGAGGAAGCGGAATTTATACAGCAGCATTTAAAGGAAAAAAGTCCGAAATATCTGGCAGAACTGATGGAAATCTCCTCAAAACTTGCCGATGAATACTGGGAACGCTATCAGAAATGGAAACCTAAACCCGGTAAAAATGATTCAACTCCGGCTCTGTTTGCATTTACGGGCGAAGTGTACCGTGGACTGGACGCGCAAACACTTGATAAGAAAGCAGTTACTTATCTTCAAAAAAATTACCGGATACTCTCCGGACTGTACGGACTGCTGAAACCATCGGACCGAATCATGCTCTACCGACTGGAAATGGGAAGGAATTTTGAATTTGATCAATACAAAGATCTGTACTCATTCTGGCGCGGGAAAATCACCGACTCACTTAACAGCGAACTCAAAAGTAACGAAATTATACTCAACCTGGCCAGTGCCGAATATATCAAGGCGGTCGACAAAAAGAAACTGAAGGGTAAACTTATCGATTTCGAATTTTATGAGATGAAAAGCGGCAAACCAAAAACAATCGTCGTTTATACAAAACATGCGCGCGGAATGATGGTGCGTTTCTGTGCGGAAACGCAGGCCATAACACTGAATGACGTGAAGGCTTTCAATGCCGACGGTTACCTCATCAACGAAGAACTTTCTACCGACAGGAAACTCGTTTTCACCAGATAATAAAGCAAAGGTTTGTGAGCCAAGAATCAATTAAATGACACTTTCAGCATTTAGAAAAGAGTTTAAACAGCAGCTTTCTGAACTTTATGCGTCTTCTGAAAGTGAAGAACTCTTCTATATTTTTGCGAAAAAAATTCTGGACAAAGATAAATTTGAAGTCCGCCGCTCGGAAAATGAGGAGCCGGAAATCAATCAGCAGACAGCGTTTTATAATTACCTGTTACATCTTCAACAGGGGAAACCTTATCAGCAGATCTTGGGCGAAGCTGAATTCTTCGGATTAAGATTCTTCGTGAATGAACATGTGCTGATCCCAAGACCGGAAACGGAGGAATTACTGGAACTGGCCATCAAGAAAATCGCAGAATTCCAAATACAAACGTCCAGTCTTAAAATACTGGACATCGGAACCGGAAGCGGAATCATTCCGATCGTTCTGAAAAAACATTTTCCGAACGCTGAAATCTCCGCGATTGATTATTCTGAAAAAACACTCGAAGTTGCACGGAAAAATGCAGAAATCCATCAGACAGCAATCAACTTTCTTCATCAGAATTATCTGGAAGAGGACCTGAAACAGCAGTACGATATTATCATTTCCAATCCGCCCTACATCGGAATTGATGAAGAAAAAGAAATTTCAGCATCAGTAAAGGAGTTTGAGCCGAAAATGGCGCTCTTCTCCCCGACTTCCGATGCGTTGATTTTCTACCGGAAAATCGCGCTGGACGCAGAAAAACATCTGGCAAAAGGCGGCATGATCTTCCTCGAAATCAATCAGAAACTGGGAAATGAAACGCTGGAACTGTTCAGTAATTTTGCTGAGCACGCGTTGATTCAGGACTTATCGGGGAATGACCGGTTTATTTTTGTACGGAAGTGAAGTCACACTAGTTTAATCGGCGCACAGATTTCACAAATAGCACAGATTTAGGCGTACTTGTTAAAAACTCACTGCATACGGTGTAAGGTGCTACCCGATTCTCTTTTTCACGAAAACCATATACGCCATATAGACCAGTGGTAAAGCCATAATTCCTAACTGCAGTGCATGATTCGCTGCAGCTTCAGGAGCATAAGCAATAGCATAGGCAAGACCGAAAAACGCGCCGCCTAAATGTGCTGCATGGCCGATATTATCGTGCTGACGGGGATTAAGCATCATGTAAACTGAATATCCGAAGTACAGCAATCCGAAAATATACCCCGGAATAGGAATCGGAATAAAGAAAAAGTAAATACCAATCTGGGGGAAAATCGCAATAGCTGCGAACAAAATCCCAGAAACACCCCCGCTCGCTCCGATGGCAGAATACCAGTCCTGCGCCTGATACAGATACAGCGAAAACAGGTTTCCTAAAATGGTGGAGCCAAAATAGACCACCAGAAAACCTACTTCGCCAAATGCTTCAATCACAATCGGACCAAAAAAGTATAGCGTCAGCATGTTAAAAAGCAGGTGCATCATATCAGCATGCAGAAAACCTGCAGAAATCAATCGGATATATTCCCTATGATGTTTGATGGCGCCGACATTGAACTTGTATTTTTCAAAAAGCTGGGTATTGCTGAAACCCATCCATGAAAAAATGACGGTAGCGGCTATGATGATAATCAGTATAATATTCACTTTATCTTATTTTCTTAATTTTAATAAATACGACGAAGAAAGGAAATAAAGCCTTTATTCTTCATCAAACAGGCTTGGAATCGTGCCTTCTTCCGGAAATTCTCCATCTTTTACATCATGATCGATAAATGCAATGCTCTCATCATTCTGCTCCACTTCATCGAAGCCCGGATTGATTTCTTCTTCCGGTTCAGGTATGGTGATGTTCATCGTTTTCACTTTGAATTTTGTCAGCTGATTTCCAATTGCTTTGATGCCTTTCACTGAAATAAACTGATCGATATCCACGTTTTCAGGCTCGCGTTCTTTGCCTTTTTCTTTGGCAAAAACCAGTTCTGCCTGCGCTCCGGCAGCGGTAATGACCTGTTCTATGAAAGATTTCGGATGTTCGGAATGCATGAAAATCTGTACATTTGACGTAGCATCCAGTAGAAATCTTTTGATGTAATAAATTTCCTTTTCGCCGTCGTAATAAATACAGGTAATCGGCTGTTCGGGATTCCATTTTTCCAGTACCAGATATTCGTCATCGAAACGGTTCGAGAGATCAAAACTCACGAGTTTGGCTTCGCCATTACTGTTGATCGTCAGAATTCGGTCGTCTCCCTTGAAATTACCGAGAAATGTTCCGCGCGCATCGACATTGAGTCTGCGAACCGCTTCATCGAACCAGATTTTGCGTGGAGCGAGTGTCGAAATTCCTTCCTCCTTCATCTCCACTTTCTTCACGGCATACTTGGTCACCAGATTTCCTCTCGAATTTCTGCCTTTGATGCCGAGGTCAGAAAAATCGATGTCCATCCGGTTTTTGCGGATCCGTGCATTCGGTTTCAACAGCACATTTACGACTTCTGCTTCACCGTTCGGATTGGCTGAAAAATAGAGCACTTCTGAGCCTTTTTTCTCCGACGCCAGTTTATAATCGGTGTTACGCGTAACGGAAGTCACACTGAAACGCTTCATATAGTACGGACCATCCCGCCCTTCACGATAGATCATATTGTAAACGGTTCTTGCATCACCTTTTTTGTACACCGCAACATGCATGATATCTTTTCCGATAAAGGTTTTCGGTTCCGCCTTCACCACTTTCATCGTACCGTCTTTTCTGAAGGTGATGATGTCATCGATATCGGAGCAGTCGAACAGATATTCGTCACGGCGCAGCGAAGTTCCGATAAATCCTTCTTCACGGTTCACATAGAATTTTTCGTTTGCCACAGCAACTTTAGAAGCATCAATCGTATCGAAAATCCTTATTTCCGTACGTCTTTCTTTATCCTTGCCGTATTTTTTCTGGATGTTGTTGAAGTAATCAATCGCGTACTGAATCAGATGCTCGAGATTATATTTGCATTTTGCAATTTTGTCTTCGAGTGTAGCGATGGTCTCTTTAAATTTATCCAGATCAAAACGGGAAATCCTTTTGATGCGGATTTCGGTGAGTTTTACGATATCGTCCTGTGTTACTGCACGCAGCAGATGCTTGGTATGCGGTTTCAGTCCTTCATCAATTGTTGAAAGTACTTCCTCCCACGATTTTACTTCTTCGATATCGTGATATATCCGGTTTTCAATAAATATCCTTTCCAATGAAGCGAAATGCCAGTTCTCCTGCAGTTCATGAAGTTCAATCTCCAATTCCTTTTTCAGGAGCGAAACCGTATGATCGGCATTCATCCTCAAAATTTCCGAAACCGAAGTGAAAATCGGCTTGTCACCTACAATAACGC
>JAEWOM010000081.1 GCA_023399675.1 Bacteroidota bacterium | reverse complement strand
CTCTTGCTCCCATGAGCAGTAACACGGTATTCTCCTGTAGATGAGGTCTTAATTCCTCGAGGAGATTCTCTCTGTTTTCTACAAATCGGGCTGTTTTTCCTTTGGCAGAAATATCCTGTATCAAATCATTCGCAGAGATATCCTTTACGGCCGTTCCTCCTGCGTAAAAAATTTCACTCATCCATATTTCATCCTGCGGTCTCAGGGCAGCAGAAATTTCATCCACAAAATCATTTCGCAGAAACCGTGTCGGTCCGTATCCATGCGGCTGAAACCATGCAATCAGTTTTTCAGCAACCGGCTGACAAGCGCGAATACTGGCCGCACATTTTGCCGGATTATGCGCATAATCGTCAATCACCCAAACGCCGTTCTTCTTTCCGAGAATCTGATGTCTGCGGTAAATCCCTTCGTAATCGGCAAGACTTTTGGCGCAGCTTTCCAGAGATGCACCAAGCTGTACAGCTACAGCAACAGCTGCGGCTGCATTTTCCGCAGAGTGATTTCCTAATGAGTTCATGATGAAAGGCTGACCCTTGATAAGGAATCTGATTTCGAGCCCATTTTGTGAAAAATCTTCTACATTGAACTGTGCTTCCGGAACTTCGAATCCGAAATCGTTATGCGCATCAGCAGACAACTTTTTAGCCAGTGTATTGGACTGATTTATAACAAATAAACCCTTCGTATTACTTTTAAAAACCGAGAACAAATCCATGAGTTCATCGATTTCCTGGTGGTCTTTATCAACATTCAGCAGCAATCCGACTTCCGGTTTATACTGCACAACGGAACCGTCACTTTCATCGGCTTCAATAATCAGCCATTCTCCGTTTCCAACGAATGCATTTCCTATTTTGTTTTTTTTAATCAGCGCTGTCAGTCCGGCACCTGAAATAATACTCGGATTAAATCCGGCGTCCGACATGATCTGAAAAAGCATGGCGGAAGTCGTTGATTTTCCCGAAGTGCCTGCGACAGCAATAGTCTTTTTGCTTGATGCAATAATCGACAGCACCTCGCTGCGCTTCAACACCGGAAGACCCAGCTTTCTGGCCTTCTGAATTTCCGGAACGGTATCTTCAATTGCTGTAGAAACTACCACCAGATCCGTTTCTGCAGTAATGCCGCTGCCATCCTGTGGATAACACTTTATTCCTTCATTTTCAAGAAGTTGTCTGGTCTTATTTTCGTCGTTCTCCGTAAAATACCGGTCGCTGCCGGAAACATTTTTTCCCGTCCCCTGCAGATACTGAGCAATGGCGCTCATGCCTACCCCGGCAATTCCGATAAAAAAGGGATTTTTGAAATCAGTGATTTCTCTGATCATGAAAAATATTCAGTAATTATTTAATCAGTAATGGTTAGTGGAATCTGCTTTCTACCAGGCTCCACAGTCTTTGAGCGTATTCATCGGACTTATTCCATTTTCGTGCATAATATTGATCGCTCAGAAATTCTTTGGCCTCTTCCAGCGTCTTAAAACTGTTCAGTTCCTTAATCGTTTGGTTGAGTTCCGTCTGGCTGCCATCAAAAAGAATTTTGGTAAATGCGATACGGTCATTAAGATCGAGTTTGAATTCCGGATGAACTACCGCTTCCAGATAATCTGTAGGTACATTTCTCTTCTGCAGGTCTCCTTTAACAGGTGCAGGTTCGGAAGCCTCCTCCTTTGCTGCTTCTAACGGATCTTCATCAAAAAGCGACTGGATTTTTCTGAGCCCTTTAATACTCGCTAATTTGAGTTTTCCTTCTACTTTTTTATTACTTTCATCACCTGCCGAACTGTGTTCGAAAGGCTGATCAACAGTAAAATCTACAATTTGTCCTCTTGTATTAACACTTTCTTCAGTTTCTGCATGCATCTGCGATTCTTTCTCTTCACTTCGAACCCATTCGCTGTCCTGCAAATATTCGCTTTCTACTGTTGTAGTTTCCTCTGCGAATTCCGGTTCTGTTTGCGTTTCCGCTTCGGTAATTTCGGTTTCTTCCAGGCTGTAAACAGGAATTTCCTGTTCAGGTTCATAAGCAGTTTCAGAAATTAATTCTTCTTCAGGCTGTTCATTAACAGGATTTTCAGTGGCTGGTTCGAAGGTTTCTTCAGTAAAATCTACGGTTAACTCCGTACTTTCAGGAATTTCGTCGTGCGTAAGTACTTCGCCCGCATTTTCCTCTGCCGAGACCGATACTAATTCCTCGTTTTCCGATTCGATAAAAACGGCAGCGCTAAGCGCTTCTGAATGGTCATATTCATTTGCAACTTTCAGGAAAAGAAGCAATTCCTGAAGTTTCGCAATGTCTCCGGTGAGGAGGTGCAGCTGCCCGTCATCAGCATCATAAAGATTACTGATAATTTCTCTGGCATCAGCAATGACATTCCGGTGTGTTTCTGAGAGGTTATGCATAATAGATGCTTGATTTTTTTCTGTACTTTTGGTATTATTTTACGGCTAAAATAACAAATGTTTTTAGAAAATACAATTAACCATTCCAAACAGAGTGGCTGGATGGAAGTGATTTGCGGATCGATGTTTTCCGGAAAAACGGAAGAGCTGATCCGCCGGTTGCGGCGCGCAGAAATGGCAGGTCAGAATGTGGAAATATTCAAGCCAAAAATCGATGTTCGCTATCATGAGGAAGAAGTGGTTTCGCATAACCAGAATAAAATCAGAAGTACACCCGTAGAAAGCTCTCACGAAATACTCCTGTTAGGTTCAACATGTGATGTAGTGGGAATTGATGAAGCACAATTCTTTGATGAAGGTATTGTTGAAGTAGCTAATAATCTGGCAAACAGTGGAGTACGGGTGGTTATAGCCGGTTTGGACATGGATTTTCTGGGCCGTCCTTTTGGAGCGATGCCGAATTTAATGGCGACAGCTGAATATGTAACCAAAGTACATGCGATTTGCAGAAGGACCGGAAATCTTGCGAACTATTCCATGCGAACGAGTACCGGTAAAAACCTTGTAGAACTGGGTGAAACGGAAAATTACGAGGCGGTAAGCAGAAAAGTGTTCGTGGAAGAGGTATTAAAAAACAAACAGCAGTGAAATACAGGGTATCTGAAATAGCCGCCATTACCGGAAGTGCCGTGTACGGAAATCCGGAGGCAGAAATTACCGACATTGCTTTTGACAGCCGCAAAATATTTGCAGCAGCCGGCGTTGCATTTATCGCGATCAATACGTCTAAGAACAGTGGAGAAAAGTATATCCGTGCGGCAATGGAGAAAGGAATCAAAGTGGTCATAACGGAGCACGAACTGCTTGCAGACAGCGATATCACCTGGATAAAAACAGATAACTGTGTAAAATTTCTTCAGACACTTGCGCGTCATCATTTAGAGAATCTGCCCAATCTTCAAACGATCGGTATAACAGGCAGCAACGGCAAAACAGTCGTTAAGGAATGGCTTTTCCAGTCTTTGTGGCATGATTATCAGACAGTAAAAAGTCCCAAAAGCTACAACTCGCAGATTGGTCTTCCGCTTTCTCTTCTGCAGGCGGAAACAAAGCACCGGATTGGGATTTTTGAGGTGGGAATTTCTCTTCCAGGAGAAATGGCTTTACAACAGCAGGTTTTTTCACCGAATATTGGCGTTTTAACTCATATCGGTACGGCGCATTCAGTCAATTTCAAAAATGAGGCAGAATTAATTTCAGAAAAAATCAGACTATTCCGGGATACGGAAGTAATCATTTTTAACGGTGATAATCCGTTGGTTGTTGAGATGATCCGCAAAACCTACCCGGACAGAATGCTGATCTCTTTTGGATTGCAAGAACACAATGATTTCCACATCCGTTCCGATTACAAAACAGAAAAGACCGTGCATTTTATCGCAGGAAAACAAGAACTGTTAATTGATATTCAGCAGAGAGATGAGGCAACACTGACGAATGCACTGGCTGTAATTGCCTGTCTGCAGTACCTGGGAATGGAAAAGCGGGAAATCATCACGAGAATCAATGCACTAAAAGCTGTAGAAATGAGGCTGGAAAGTGTTGTTGGAAACCGCAACAATCTCATCATCAATGATTCATTTAATTT
>JAEWOM010000065.1 GCA_023399675.1 Bacteroidota bacterium | reverse complement strand
TAATTGTTTATGATGAACTGGGTTTAATTTTTCTACAGACTTAATCTCTGTTATAATTCTATTCTCAACTATGACATCGGCCCGAAAACCTAAGTCCAAACTCTTCTCCTTATAGACCACAGAAATTGGAATCTGAAACGAAATATGCAATCCATTTTCCTGAAGTTCCAAAGCCAGGGCCTTTTCAAACACGCTTTCCAGCAATCCCGGACCAAGATGATTATAGACTTCAAAAATTGATTTCCTGATCAGATATGTGATTTCGTTTTCAGTCTTCGTTCTGAATTTACATTTTCTTTATTTATAAATTAAACATGACATTAAGAAAAAAATCTGTGAAATCTGTGAAATCCGTGCGCCTTACATTCCAAACTGATCAAAATGATACGTAAAATGCTTTCTGTGGAAGAGTTCCCACATTTCGCGGTTCAACGAATGAAACAGTGGATGACTGTGTTCTGCAGAAGGATTTTCCCTGTAGTAAATAAGGAATTCACCTAAAGTTTCCATGAATTTCGCTTTGGCTTCGTCCAGGTTTTTGTAGCGAAGCGGAGCGTTTTCATTTTCCGGAAGACCTTCGTATTTCAAGCCCTGAGAAATCGGTTTATGCTTGTAAAGCCAGTCGCCGAGTTTTTCAAGCTGTTCTTCGGTTTGTTCGCGAAGTGGTGCTTCTGCTTTCCCTAATGAAAAATTCATAAAATCTTCCAGGTGTTCGAGCATATTTTGCGGTGTCATGATTCCAAACTTACGTTCAGAATTTTCAGTCAAAGCATTGAGTTTCTTCTGAATTTCCTTTTTGTTCAACTCGATAAACGGTGACTGCTTCGCAACTAAGGTTAAAATCGTCGCTACACAAACCACTTCCTCACGTTGATTGACCACTTCAACCAGCCATTTTACCACGCCGGAAGGAATATTTCTCCCCTTCACGCCGCGGTTAATTTTTTCTTTCGCTGTGAGATAAACGGTAATCGTATCACCTGCATAAACAGGTTTGAAGAAACTTGCATTTTCGAGTCCGTAATTGGCGATAACCGGACCTTTCTTGCCTGAAACAAACAAACCTGCAGCTGCCGAAAGAATGAAGTAACCGTGCGCTACGGTCTGGTCGAATATGGTACCTGTTAAACTTGTCGCATCAGTATGCGCATAGAAATGATCCCAGGAAACATTGGAGAAATTTACAATATCGGCTTCTGTAACCGTTCTTCCCGCCGTTTCAAGTGAGTCACCGATCTCTACTTCCTCAAAATATTTCTGGAACGGATGTTTATCACTGAATTTCTTATCCGCACCCTGCGTATAAATTTTGGTAATCGCTGTCAGTACATCAGGAGAACCTTGGATTGCGGTTTTCTGAAGGAAGAAATGAAGTCCGTTCAGTCCGCCCATTTCTTCGCCACCACCTGCTCTTCCGGGACCGCCGTGCATTAAAGTTGGCAGCGGTGATCCGTGGCCTGTGGATTCTTTGGCGTTATCTCGGTTGAGAACGAATACTCTACCATGCGAAGAACCCATTTTCCAGGCGGTTTCAGCTACAAATTTTTCGTCGTGAGAAATTATTGAACCGACCAGGCTTCCTTTTCCTCTCTTTGCCAATGCAGCAGCTTCTTCCGCATCTTTGTACGGCATCAGCGTAGAAACCGGTCCGAACGCTTCCACCTCATGGGAAATATTTTTATCGAAAGGTCTGTCGTTCCAGAACAGTTTTGGTGTAAAGAAGGCACCGCTTTCATAATCGGCGTCTACCAGTTCGTGAGCGCCGTCGTAGATTAGTTCGGTTTCAGCTTTTAGCTTATTTACTTTTTCATGGAGCACTTCCACCTCTTTCTTGCCGACAATGGAACCCATTCTTGTTTCGCGGTTCAGCGGATTTCCAATTATTGTCTGATCTAAAGCTTTAGTTAAAGCATTCTGAACATCACCAACCAGATTTTCAGGAACAATAATCCTGCGAATGGCGGTACATTTCTGTCCGGCCTTGGTCGTCATTTCGTTTCGGACTTCTTTGATGAACAGATCAAATTCCGGTGTTCCGGGTTTCGCATCCAAACCAAGAATTGAGGCGTTTAATGAATCAGCTTCCATATTGAAACGCACGGCATTTCCAGCAACTGATGGCATAGATTTCAGTTTTCTTCCGGTGAAGGCAGAACCGGTGAAGAGAACCGAATCGCCGTCCTGAACATAATCCAGAATATTTCCGGGTTCACCGCACACCAACTGAATGGCTCCTTCCGGAAGCAAGCCGCTTTCAATCATATCCTGAAAAACAGCATTCGTTAAGTAAGAACCCGGAGTTGCCGGTTTCACAATACTTGGAACCCCGGCCAACAGTGAAGTTGAAAGTTTTTCCAGCATTCCCCAAACAGGG
Organism: Bacteroidota bacterium; assembly: GCA_023399675.1. Lineage (GTDB taxonomy): Bacteria > Bacteroidota > Bacteroidia > Flavobacteriales > Weeksellaceae > JAEWOS01. The sequence continues at coordinate 3,888 of JAEWOM010000065.1, read as the reverse complement.
AAGTTGTAGGCATTGATCTGCACCGAAACACCTTCGCTTGGTGTTAAAATATGCGTTCCGAGATGGGTTCCGTTCGCAGAAATTTTCTGAACATCGCCATCCACCCAAAATGGAGTGTTAGGCAACATTCTTTTCGCCAGTCCGGAATACGTGAAAAATGTACCGAAACCGCCTTCAATATCTACCCACGAATCGGAATGGGCTGCACCGGTCTTATAGGAAAGTTCGTAATATTTTTTCTTTCTTTCGAGTAGGTAAAGTGCTACTTTTTTCAACATTTCGCCACGGTCGTAGAAAGTCATCGAAGCTAAATTTTTGTAACCAACGGTTCTCCCATAGTCCAGCGCTTCTTCAAAATTGATTCCGTCCGTATCGGAAATGGCGACGAGCTCACCATTGACGGCATTCCGCAATTCTATTCCTTCTCCAGTGCCTTCCAACCATTGTCCGGCTATATAATTTTTTAGTTTCATAAAGTTAATTTAACAGTGCAGTAACGGTACAATTGAATATTACCGGCTCCTGCAAATTTAATTTTTGAGCAGGGAAATTCCTAATTTTTCCAGATTATTGCCCTGCGGATGCATCGCAGAAACGTTACTAAGCACAACAATTCCACGACCGGAAGCGGGATCAAAAGCAACGAAACTCCGGTAACCGCCGGTAGCACCGTTATGCCACAGAATATTATCTCCTTTCAGGATATGCCAACCCAAAGCGATGGCAAGCCGATCATTCAGGTCCACCTGTTTTGTCTGCATCAGCTGAATCCATTTTTCACGAGCATTGATCTGTTCCTGCATGAATTTAGCTAAATCAGCAGCCGAAGAAATCATACCGCCCGCAGGATTTGCAGCATTCATATCCCATCCGGAAGTATTCCGGCCACTCACATCCAATCCGGGAACCAGCTTAGCTTTTATTTGGGAACGGTCCAAATAAGTAGAGGACATTTTAAGCGGTTGCAACATGTTTTCAGTCAGTAACTCTTCAAAAGTGGTTTTGTTAAACGTTGCCAGTGCATATCCCAAAACTGCCGTTCCGAAATTTGAATATTCGGAATGGCCAATCTGAGCTTCCTGAACCATTGCAGTTTTAAGATCCTGCAGCAGAACCTGCACCGAATAATTACTGTACGGATTGAGAAAATCCGTAGTTTGCAGCATTCCCGGTGACAGGCGGGGAAGCCCGGATGTATGAGTCGCAAGCTGTTGGAAGGTAATTTTTCCATTCCCGACTTCCAAGTCCGGTAAAAATGTAGAAATTGGATCGTTCAGCTTGAGCTTCCCTTTTTCTACCTCTTTTGCCAGTAGCGCCGCAGTAAAAACTTTGGTCACAGATCCGATTTCGAAAAGAGAATTTCGGTTTTCGATTTCAGTAACTCCATTCTGTTCTTTTTTATAACCGATAAATTCAGTCTTGCCGTTGCTGATGATAGCTATCGCCAATTCAGTACCTGCCGGAAATTTATCGACCGTATTCCTGATATTTTCTTTAGCATTTGTGCCCTTTTCCTGTCCAAAAACCGAGATGAAGTTGAAAAGCAGCGCTACTAAGAAAAAAAACTTCAGCGGTAAAGAAGTGTATTTCACACGCCAATCCTGCTGATTCTGTGAAAAAGTTGAACGGATCATTAGAAATGGATTTGCAGATAAGTCGCTACAAATCAAAGATCTGTTACTTTTTTATCAATTTTATAAACCGTTCCTCTGAAAGTGGCGACCATAACTTTGTGCTGATTGGTAATGGTGATATCATAAACAGCCGTTTTCTTGGTATCTGCCATTAGAATGCTTTCAGCAATTAATGTGTCGCCCATTCTCACTGCTTTGGTGAATGAAATCATGCAGTTTAGCGCAACCGAAGCGTCGTTGGTATTGTTCGAGGAAAAAGCCAGTGCAGAATCGGCGAACGCGAAAGTAATTCCGCCGTGGACGGTCTTTAGGCCGTTAATCATCTCTGCTTTTATCGGCATTTCAATCAAACAGTATTTTTCGCGTACTTCAATCAGTTTAATTCCCATCCATTGGGAGAAATAATCCTGATTGAGCATATATTGAGCGGTTTCTAATGGAGTCATACTTAGCGGCTGAGTAGTTTAGTGGTTAAGTGATTTAGTTTTGCAATTTTTTCAGAAGCGGACTTTGTCTGTAGCGTTCTTCCTGATATTCTTCGTACAGGTTTCGCAGTGCTTCTGAAATTTTTGAATATCCGATCTCATTCCCCCAAGCCAGTAATCCTTTCGGATAATTCACTCCTTTCTGCATTGCCAGTTCAATAGCTTCATCGGAGGCAATTCCCAGTCTTTTGGCTTCCACAGCTTCGTTGATGAGCATAGAAATGATTCTCATAAAAACCTGCTGTTTCAATTCTTCAGGCGTTTCTGTGCTTCCTGCTGCCTGCTTCGCGCTTCCTGCTTCATATTCATAAAACCCTCTGCCCGTTTTTCTGCCGTGAAGTTTCGCTTCGCTCATTCTCTGCTGAAGTAAAGACGGTTTGTATTTAGGATCATAGAAATAGTCTTTATAAACAGTTGTGGTCACTGAATAATTGACATCGATACCAATTAAATCCATGAGTTCGAACGGTCCCATTTTGAAGTTTCCGAGCGTTTTCATGGCTTCATCCACCTGCTCTACAGTCGCAATATTTTCTTCAACAATCCTTAACGCTTCACCATAAAAAGGACGCGCAATACGGTTGACAATAAACCCGGGAATATCCTTTGCAATTACAGGAACTTTCCCCCAGGATTTCATCAGGCTGTACATTTCCTGCGCAAGATCTTTTTCTGTTAAAAGTCCGGGAATTACCTCTACCAAAGGCATCAGAGGCGCCGGATTAAAGAAATGGATTCCGATGAAGCGCTCAGGTTTTTTCAAACCGGCCGACAGAGAGGTGATGGAAATGGACGAAGTATTGGATCCGATGATGCAGCTTTGCGATACATGGGTTTCCAGCTCAGCAAAAACTTTCTTCTTGATGTCTGCGTTCTCAATGATGGCTTCAATAACGAGCCCACAATCTTTCAACTGTAGCAGATCATTGCACGATTTGATTCTTGCGAAAATTTGTTCTGCAGTTTCGGTTGTGATCTTTCCTTTCTCTACTAATTTATCAAAGGTTTTCCGCAAACCGGCCATCGATTTTTCTGTCTGTTCAGAATTCACATCAAACAGAAATACCTCACAGCCATTCGTAGCCGCAACCTGCGCAATACCGATTCCCATCGTTCCGGAACCGATTACGCCTACTTTTGAAATTTGAGATTTACTCATGAAATATTTTTATCTTTTTTGGACTTCCTGCGTGCTCCACAACTGAAAATTGAGGTTCAAACATTTAAGTCCGTTGAATAAATATGAAAAATGGATCTTGGCGATTTTCACCACAAAAAAACGGGTAAAGACCCGTTGATTCTAATTATTTTAGGTTATCTGCCCTTGTAAACCGGCTTTCTTTTATCATGGAAAGCGGCTACACCCTCACGAAAATCCTGAGAATTTGCTGCTTCCTGCTGTAGTTTGGCTTCAAGTTCAAGTTGTTTCTTCAGTGTATTATCGTAAGATTCTGCAAATGCTCTCTTCGTAAGTTTCAATGCTGCGGTAGGCATATCAGAAATTTTCTCCAGAATTTCGAGTGATTTCGTCATAAATTCTTCTTCAGGAAATACTTCCGCAACCAACCCAAGCGTTTTTGATTCTTCAGCTGACAGTTTTTTACCGGTAAAAGCCAGGTAATTTGCCATTTGGCGGCCAACCAGTTTTGGCAGGAAATATGTGCCCCCGGTATCAGGAATTAAACCAATTCCGGAGAATGCCTGTGAGAAGTAGGCTTTTTCTGAAGCGAGTACGAAATCGCAAATCAGTGCCAGCATTGCTCCTGCAC
>JAEWOM010000005.1 GCA_023399675.1 Bacteroidota bacterium | reverse complement strand
AAATGGACCAGCAGGCGAAAGAAATTAAGCAGACGCTTCCGGGTGCAGAAGTAGAACGTGTGAATGAAGGTATTAAAGTAACGTTCAACGAAAGTATGGTAAATTTTGCATTCGATTCATCTGAACTTACGGCAGTTTCCAGAACGAACCTGAACAAACTTGCTGATGTATTGAAAAACAATCCGGATACCAATATCAATATTTACGGACATACCGACAGTAAAGGTACCGATACATACAATCAAAGCCTTTCTGAAAGGAGAGCAGCTTCGGTAAGAAGTTATCTGCTTTCTCAGGGTATTGCTTCCAACAGAATGTTTACCATGGGTATGGGTGAATCAGAACCTCGCGCAACGAACGATACAGATGCGGGTAGAGCTGAAAACCGTAGGGTAGAATTTGCGATTACGGCTAACGAAGAAATGATTCGCGACGCTCAGCAGGGAAATTAATCTCAAATCGATGTATCTATATCTTAAACCGTCTGAACAGGCGGTTTTTTCGTGCTCGGCAAGTTTCACCGTTCGGTAAGAACGCTGCACATTTCTCCTTTTTTTTCCATATTTTTGCGACTGCACAGATCTAATGAAAAAATACCTGAAATTATTGCGAGTTGAACAGTGGGTGAAGAACCTTTTTGTTATTCTTCCGCTCTTTTTTGCAGGTAAACTGATGGATGCCGATCTGTTTATTCAGAGTTTATTTGCTTTTTTCATCTTCTCCTTTTCAGCAAGTTTCGTTTATATTATTAACGATTACAACGACATTGAATCGGACCGGAAGCATCCCGAAAAGAAAAACAGACCACTTGCCGCAGGAACCATTTCTAAGAAGACAGCAATCGGGTTACTGGTACTGCTTGCTGCTGTTGCTATGGGCCTGATGTATCTTGCTAAAGAAACCTTCGGAGTTAATATCTGGAAATTTTCGGTAATTATCGCGTTCTATGTCCTCATGAATCTGGCCTACACGTTTAAGCTGAAACATGTTGCGATAATCGACGTCGTAATTATAGCGATCGGTTTTGTACTGAGGGTTTTAGCAGGAGGTTATATCACCGGAATTGCGATTTCACAATGGGCGATACTGCTTACCTTCGTACTCGCTTTGGTACTCGCAATAGGTAAGAGAAGGGGAGAGCTGATTAATGCCCAGATTTCAGGCAAAACCAGAAGAGCACTGGATGGTTACAACGTACAGTTCGCAGATATCGCACTGTCGATTTCCGTTACACTTGCCATCATTTCTTACCTGATGTACACCGTGCAAAGTGATGTTCAGGAGCGTTTTGGCAGTAAGATCTTTTACACCTTCATATTTGTGGTTTTCGCTCTGCTCCGATATTTGCAGCAGACGCTTGTTTACAACAAAACAGAGTCACCGACAAAAATTATCTACAGAGACCGTTATATCCAGTTTACGATCCTTATTTGGATGATTTCTTTTTTACTATTAATCTACGATAAACAGTTTTTAAGCTAAATGAAACCGGATTTTGTAAAGAAAGTATCTAACTGGGGTAATTTTCCGGTCGTTGAAAAATACATGCGTTCAGAAGATTCTCTGGAGGCAATACGGAAATTGGTTGCAGAGAAAAATGAACTGATTGCACGCGGAAACGGAAGATGTTACGGAGATGCTTCCCTGGCAGAAAATATTTTTTCCACAAAAAGACTGAACAAATTCATCAGTTTCGACCGTTTGAACGGAATACTTGAGTGTGAAAGTGGTGTCCTGCTTTCAGAAATTCTGGAAGTCATCGTACCTCAGGGTTATTTTTTGCCTGTAACGCCCGGTACAAAATATATTTCGGTTGGTGGGGCAGTAGCTTCCGATGTTCATGGAAAAAACCACCACTCAGAAGGCACATTTTCCCAGCATTTGCTTGATTTCAGCCTGATGAATGAGCATGGCAGCGTCATCAAATGTTCCCGAACAGAAAACAGTAATCTTTTTTGGGCAACCGTCGGTGGTATGGGCCTTACAGGAATTATTCTTTCGGCACGGTTCAAACTGAAAAATATCGAAACGGTGTACATCCGGCAGGAGAGCATCAAAGCTGCTAATCTTGATGAAATTTTCCGTTTGTTTGAAGAAAGTGAATCGTGGACCTACAATGTTGCCTGGATCGACTGCCTGCAGAAAGGCGAACATACCGGCCGTTCCATCATGATGCGGGGCGAACATGCACAGCTGCATGAACTGCCTCGAAAACTGAGGGAAAATGCATTGAAAATTCCGAAAAAACCACAGTCTACCGTTCCTTTTACGTTTCCGGGTTTTGTGTTGAATTCGTTAACAGTAAAGGTCTTCAACTGGCTTTACTACGCGAAGCAGAACAAAAAGCAGGTTAATGGTTTCGTAGATTATGAAACGTTTTTCTATCCGCTGGATGTGGTAAACGAATGGAACCGTATTTACGGAAAATCAGGATTTATCCAGTATCAGATGGTGATTCCGAAAGAGCGTGGAAAAGAAGCTATGAGAAGAATCCTTGAAACCATTGCAAAAAGCGGTAACGGATCCTTTCTGGCGGTACTTAAACTGTTCGGTGTATAGGAGCCGGAAGCCTACAACTCTTTTCCGGAAGATGGTTATACTCTGGCGCTGGATTTTAAAGTGAACAGCAAACTGAAATCACTCGTGGACAGGCTCGACAGTATCGTAGAGGAATTCGGTGGAAAAATTTACCTGACGAAAGATTCCATGAGTCGCCCGTCACTTACAGATTATCTGAAAAATGTCGACAACCAGAAATTTGTTTCATTACAGCATAAAAGAATCATTGGTGGAAAAGCCAATCCTTAATCCGCAGAAAGTATGATTGTATTGGGAAGCAATTCAGAAGTGGCACAGGCATTTGTGGAAAAGGTGTTACAGGAGAAACAGCAGTTTGCTAAAATTTACCTCCTGACCAGCAACCGCGAAACTGCGGAAAAATTTGCGCGACACATTGAAGTGAAGTATTTACAGGAATCTGAAATCATCGAGTTGAATCTTGAGGACCGTTTTAATCCTGGAAAACTTGAATATCTGGACAGTAATCTGCTGTTTTGTGCCACGGGTTATCTTGGAAAAGGCACTGAAGAAGGACTGTACGAAAATCTCAATACGGAGAAAATTATCAATGTCAACTACGCGCGCCTTGTTCCGGTGCTGAATTATTTTGCTGAAAAAATGGAAAGGAGAAGGGGAGGAACAATCATCGCGCTTTCTTCGGTTGCCGGTGACCGCGGTCGCCAGAGCAATTTTATATACGGTTCTGCAAAGGCAGGTTTTACTGCGTATTTAAGTGGACTGAGAAATTATCTTTTTGATAAAAAAGTACATGTGCTGACCGTAAAGCCCGGTTTTATGGATACGAAAATGACTGAAGGTCTTCCATTGAATCCCAAACTCACTGCTTCACCTGCACAGGCTGCAGATCACATTTACCGGGCATACAAAAAACGGAAAAACGTTGCGTACGTGCTTCCTGTTTGGTGGCTGATCATGCTGATCATTCGGAACATTCCGGAATTTATTTTTAAAAAACTTAAATTGTGACCTTTTTGGTGCCATGAGAAAACTGTACTGTTTTGATTTCGACGGAACGCTGACGCACAGTGACACCATGTTTCTGTTTCTGAAATACTATAACAGCAGGGCATATTATCTGAATTTCATCAAGCATATTCCATTGTTTACATTGCTTAAACTGAATCTTGCTGATGCAGAAAGGGTGAAACGCAGTTTCATTTCAAGTGTATTGAAAGGGGAGAAGAAGACGAAGCTTGAGGAAGTTTCAAAGCAGTTTTTTGAAGACCACTATCCAGATTTACTTCGAAATAATGCGATGGAATTTATTTCGAAAATCGACCATTCGAAAACAAAAAGTTATCTCGTAACGGCATCTCTCGATATTTGGGTGAAACCGTTTGCTGATAAACTCAATATGGAACTTTTGGCTACTATTGCTGAATTTAAAGACGGAATTTTTACAGGTAAATTTATCGGAAAGAACTGTAACGGCGACGAGAAAGTCTGCAGGATAAAAGATGCCATAAACGGTCAGAAATTCGACAAAACCATCGCTTTTGGAGATACGAAATCAGACCGGCCGATGCTGAACTGGGCAGTTGAAAGCCACTATAAGTTTTTTCACTGATCATAAATTTAAAAAGACAGACTATGGATAAGATATATTTGGACAATGCGGCAACAACGCCCCTGGATGATGAAGTAATCAAGGAAATGTTTTCAGCCATGAAAAGTTTTGGTAACCCTTCGTCCACCCACAGTTTCGGGCAGGAAGCAAAAATTCTGATTGAAAATGTGAGGAGAAAAGTTGCGGAATACCTTCATGTAACGCCGGCGGAAATCATCTTTACTTCCGGTGGTACAGAAAGCAACAATATGATCATCAAGTCAACCGTGAGAAATCTGGGAGTTCAAAGAATCATCACATCACCCATTGAACATAAATGCGTCGCCGAAACGGTGCTGGAAATGAAAAACCGTAAAGATGTGGAAGTGGTGTACCTGAGACCTGATAAAAAAGGAGATATCAGCCTGCAGGACTTAAAAGATTCACTTCAGAAATCAGACAAGAAAACACTGGTTTCCCTGATGCATGCAAACAATGAAATCGGAAACTTGCTGGACATTAAGAAAGTGGCCGAAATCTGCAAAGAACATGGTGCACTTTTTCATTCGGATACCGTGCAAACCATTGCCCATCTCGATTTGAATTTTGCCGATATCGGTCTCGATTTTGCATCCTGCAGCGCCCATAAATTTCATGGCCCGAAAGGCAGCGGTTTTGCGTATGTAAGAAAATCTTCCGGCGTAAAATCATTGATTACAGGGGGACCACAGGAGCGCAGTTTGCGGGCCGGTACTGAAAACGTAGCAGGAATTGTCGGTTTAGGTAAGGCTCTGGAACTCGCGATGGAAAATCTGAAGGAATATTCAGACCAAATCAAAGATATCAAGAAATATGCGGTTGAGCAGCTGGCGGCTGCAATTCCGGGCGTAAGGTTCAACGGTCACAGTGCAGATAAGGAGGGAAGTCTGTACACGGTTTTAAGTGTGCTGCTTCCGTTTTCAGATCCGCTTATCGGTATGAAACTGGACATGAAAGGGATTGCTGTTTCGCAGGGCAGCGCATGTTCATCCGGTGCATCAACGCCGTCAATGGTCATGATGATGATTCTTGACGATGAAGAATTGAAGAAAAGTACTCCTTTGCGCGTATCATTCAGTCACCTGACTACACGCCATGAAATCGACGTACTGGTAAAAGCTCTTCATGAAATAGCAGCGGCATTGAATTAAGCTAAGTTGACGATAGACAAACGGGTAAAATCCCTTTGGTGTAAAAGTTGTATTTTTGAACAAATAATTAAAATAACAATATAAATTATGGCATTAGAAATTACAGACAGCTCATTTCAGGAAATGGTGCTGCAGTCAGATAAACCGGTA
>JAEWOM010000282.1 GCA_023399675.1 Bacteroidota bacterium | reverse complement strand
AACGTGATGATTCCTGTAGCAGGATCGATGGTCACCGTACCTAAAGTTGGAGGGGTAACGATAGCAACTGTTGTCGGAACAACCGTTTGCGTTGTCGGTGCAGAAAATGCAGGTGTAATCGTAAGTGTTGTACAAGTACCCAGGTTTTGGGTGCTCTCGAAAGTACAGTTCTTAACAATATAAGGAGGCGTGGTTACCGGTCCACAGATTCCGATGGAAACGGTACAGGTATAAGTTCCTGACTGCGTAGGTGTGTAGGTATTGGTGTTTGCGCCCGGAATCGCAATACCGTTTCTGTTCCACTGATAAGTCTGGAAGATATCGTCCACCGCAATTACCAGTCCGGGTACACATTCACCAGTTACCTTAGAAATAGCAGGTACTGAAGAAAATCCTGCGAAATATCCACCGTAACCCATCGCACCACTACCTGCAGCAATACCTGCAGTAACCGCTTTGTCTGAAGTAATGGTATAATTTCCAGAAACGCCGAGAATACTGTAAGAAACCCAGTCTGCTGTTCCTGTCACCGGGAATGGTCCCTGTGTAGCTGTCGGTGCAATTCCGTTCACTGTTACCACAGCGCCCTGTTCAGTAAGGATATTCAATTTCACTGTCGGCGTCGGACTTGCTCCCGGCATCTGATTAATTAATCCGATTTCGTCAATGCTTCGAGGTAAATAACAGCTCAAAGGCGGAATATAATTGAATCCTGTCTGGTTATTCTGGCTGGTAACACCGGAAAGAAGCTGATAAACGTACGCGTTTTCTGAAGTCTGCAGGAACATATTGTAATGCTCTGTTCCGGTTCCGTTATTCTGATATGCATCTGAAAGAACTCTGTAATGTTCCCCTTCATTAATGGTTGCCAGAACCGGACCGCCGTTAACACTGATCTGTGTGCCGTCAACCGTCGCTACAACGATAGCACCTTCAGTTCCGGCATTCAGGTTACCGTATCCTTTTACCAGTACGAAGTCTTTACCCAATCTTTCCGTAGGTACCGACTGGTCCATGATAATATCCGTTCCGGTAGATGAATTTCCTAAAACATAATTGCCCCCGAAATTTCCGTTCGTTACCGAAACAGGTTTCGTCGCTTCAATTTTGGCACCGATAAAACCTTCCCGGTTTGCAGCAATGTTGTTGGCACCTTCAATCAGATAGGACTGCCCTTTGTTCAGGTTAAAAGTAATGGTGGGCGTAGTTGCTGCAAGCGTACCGTTCGTAAATTCTACTCCCGGATCATAACCCGTAATGGTAACTGCGGTATTGTCCTCTGTCGCCAAAACCCCGACTGTAAAATTATCTGAGGAGGAACTGATTGTCGACGGTGCGTTTACCGCATAAAACTTCGTACCGATCCCTGCTTTCCCTTTGGAAGTAAGAATTTCACCATGTGAAAGAACCGAAAAACGAAGCGTGGCAAAAAACGGATTCGCACCCGTTAAATAAAGACCTTTGTCGATAACCGTAAAAGTATCCCATTCCAGTTTGGAGATAATTCGGTCGATATCAACCGGAAACTGTTGAGGGCTTCCTTTACTGATGGTAACCGTTCCCAAAAGGATGTTGTTACTGTAAATGGAAACCGGAAATGGCGTCACAGAATCTGTCGACAGAAAAAGGGACTGCTGATGACTCGAGCCTGTTTTGGCCTTCATCGGCGCAAACCAATGTTCCGTATCCCGCTGTGCATGTGTGTTAATGGCAAAAAAAGCCAACAAAAGAAGATAGAAATATTTTTTCATTTTTTCAATTTTCTATGTAATTCCCACAAATTTAATAAAACTTGGCATTTCTGCGTATATAATTTAACATATTATTTAAAAAAAAAAGAGCGGCTTTAAAGCCACCCCTGTTCTTTCATCCAGTCGTCGTTGTATACTTTTGCGACATATCGTGATCCATGATCGTGCAGTAAAACGACAATTACATCATCTTTGGTAAACCGATCCTGCATCTGCTTAATTGCGGCAATTGCACTTCCGGCGGAATAGCCGCAGAAAATCCCTTCTTCTTTAGCGAGTTTCCTCGCATAAACCGCTCCGTCTTTGTCGGTTACTTTTTCGAAGTGATCAATTACAGACATATCATAATTTTCCGGCAGAATGTCTTCTCCAATCCCTTCGGTAATATACGAATATGCATTTTCCATATTAATTTCACCGGTCTCGTGAATTTCCTTCAGAATTGAACCGTAGGTATCCACACCAATAATTTCTACATCCGGATTTTTCTCTTTGAAATATTTACCGCAACCGGTAATCGTTCCTCCTGTTCCGGCACCGACTACGAAATGCGTAAATTTTCCGTCGGTCTGTTCCCAGATTTCTGGACCTGTTTCTTCATAATGTGCATCGCGGTTGGATAAATTATCGTACTGATTCACATACCATCCGTTTTCCGTCTCACTTGCCAGTCTTTTTGAAACAGAATAATAGGATCTCGGATCGGTCGGCTTCACGTCCGTGGGGCAAACCACGACTTCGGCACCCATGGCTTTCAACACATCAACTTTTTCTTTGGACTGTTTTGAATTCGTTACGAAAATGCATTTATAGCCTTTAACAATCGCAGCCAGTGCAAGACCCATTCCCGTATTTCCTGAGGTTCCTTCGATAATGGTTCCTCCGGGTTTCAGACGGCCGTCTTTTTCAGCATCTTCCACCATTTTCACGGCCATTCTGTCCTTCACAGAGTTTCCCGGGTTAAAGGTTTCCAGCTTTGCCAGAACAAGTGCAGGGAAATCGTCACCAAGGACTTTATTTAACTTTACCAAAGGGGTGTTCCCGATGGTTTCAAGAATATTTTGAGCGTATTTCATTAAGATTTTGTTTATGAACTTATTTTCGGGTGCAAAGATAAGTCTTAATAATTAGCTGTACCGCAGCGATTTTACAGGAGAAATTTTACTGATCAGATAGCTCGGAACAATCAGTGCAGCAGCAGAAATAACCAGGATTCCTGCAGAAATAAGCAGCGGAATGAGCGGATTAAGGTCAACCGGTACCGTGCTGATGTAATATTCCTCCGGATTAAGCGTAACGATGCCGAAGAATTGCTGCAAAGCCAGGAAAAGCAGCCCGACGATATTACCGATAATTAAACCGGGAATCATGATGAGCAGTGTATAATTGATAAAAATCCTGCGAATCTGCGCATTACTTGAGCCCAGCGTTTTAAGCAGTCCGATGGAATTCGTACGCTCAATAATCAGGAACAGCAGAACCATCACGATATTGATGATTACCACCACCAGCATGATAATTATGATAATTGCAATATTATTATCAAAAATACTGATCATATCCATAATCTGCGGATACTTTGACGTGGCCGTCTCCACATAATTTTTAATACCGACTTCCTGATCGATTTCCGGCGCCACCTTATCGATATTATTTACATTTTTGAGGAAGACATCAATGCCGCCGACATCATCTTTCTCCAGATCAAGAATCCGACGCACATGATTGATTCCGCCGATAACATACTGATCATCAATCATTTTTATATCGGTTTTGTACAAACCAACCACTTCAAACTTGCGGTAAATGACATTCTCATTCTGCCGGGAAAATATCGCGACGATACTGTCCTTCACTTTCAGATGCAAATCGGTGGCTATTTTTTCGGAAAGTACAATACCCTGATTATACCCCTGTTCGGTAACTTTGGGTGTTTCTCCCGCCACCAGAAATTTCTTGAACCGGTTATGATCAAAATCTTTTCCGATTCCTTTGAAAATGATTCCGGCAAAATTGTGCTCATTACGCAGAATTCCTGTAGCTGTGGCATATTTCTGCAGTCCGGCAATCTGTGAATTATTCTGAATCTCGTTCAGTTTCAGGCCTTCTTTGTCCAGAACAGACGAATCATATGATGAATTCGACCTTTTTGACTTGATGTTGATGTGTCCGCTGAAGTCAGCCATTCGCTCTTTAATGGCCTGTTTGGAACCAAAACCAATGGAAACCGTGAGCAGCGAAACAATGATCCCCAGCGCCACCGAAAGCCGCCCGATAAAGATGATCACCCGCGAGAGATTATTTTTGTTATCTTTGGAAAAAGCTATCTTTTTGGAGATATAAAAGGGATAAGTCAAGCCGATGATTTTAGACTTCAATTTTAAAAATTTACTGATAACCGCACTAACCCTTTTCAGCTTTGTCTCGTGCATTGCACAGACAGAAAAAGCTGACTGCTTCAAAACCGGTGCCGACCGGCCTGAACTTTACCTGCCGCTGCTGCAGAACAGGACAATAGGTGTGATCACCAACCAAACCGGGCTCATGAGAGACAAAACACATCTCGTGGATTTTCTGGTTTCAAGTAAGGTGAAAGTGAAATCGATTTTCGCTCCTGAACACGGTTTCCGTGGAAATGCAGACGCAGGAGAACATGTAAAAAACGGTTTTGATACCAAAACCGGTGTTCCGATCGTTTCTCTCTACGGAAATAATAAAAAACCCACAAAACAGCAGCTACAGGGTATTGATATCCTTCTGTTTGACATTCAGGATGTTGGCGTTCGTTTTTACACGTATATTTCTACGCTGACATATGTGATGGAAGCTGCTGCGGAAAACGGAATTGAAGTGATGGTGCTGGACAGACCAAATCCTCATGACGGCTATATCGACGGACCGGTTCTGAAAAACCAGTGGAAAAGTTTCGTCGGAATGCATCAGGTTCCTGTCGTTTACGGCCTTACAATTGGTGAATACGGAAAAATGGTGAATGGCGAAAAGTGGCTGCAAAAAGGGCTTACCGCAAAATACACCTTAATTCCGATGCAGGGATACAAAAAGAATTCAAGGTATGCCATTTCAGAAAGACCGTCACCGAATCTACCCAATGATGTTTCGATAAATCTGTACCCGAGTCTTTGTTTTTTTGAAGGAACACAGGTTTCTGTAGGACGCGGTACGGAACTTCCGTTTCAGGTTTATGGTTCGCCATGGACGAAAAATTTGCCTTATCAGTTCACACCCCGACCGAATTACGGAGCAAAAGATCCGTTTCTGAACGGGAAAACCTGCTATGGTGAAAATTTAAGCAAATACAGCACAGATCTGCGAAAACTCAATCTAGAATGGCTGCTGAAATCCTACAAAGCATATAAAAATCCGCAGCAGAATTTTTTTCTTTCCAATCTTTTTTTCGATAAACTGGCAGGAACAGACGAACTTCGCAAACAGATCATTGCCGGCAAAACGGAACAGGAAATCAGAGATTCCTGGAAAGCGGATCTGGAAAAATTCAGTGTCATCCGCGCGAAATATATCGTTTACGAAGACTGAGAGTCGCCCTGAATTAATCATTATCTACCCCAAAAAAAAAGAGCTGCAGTGTCTGCAGCTCTCTGTTTATTTGTAAGCGTCAATCGCTTCATTCAGCAGATCGACCTGGCGGTTGATCGTTGGTGCCTGCGGATTGCTTTTCAACACCTGCATTTTCTTGACAATGCCGTCTTTCAGCATATTTTGAATCATCATTTTCGCCTGTGGATTCTGCGAAAGCTGACCTTTTGGCTGCCCGAGTATTTTGGTAACACTTTCCGTTGCTTTCAGATTGTCGGAACTCATGATAAGGTTGAATCCCTGCTCTGCAGCATTTCCGAGCGGCGGATCCTGAAACTTTATGAACGGATAAAACGCAACTGTCGATCCGATTGCCGGATACAGCTTCTCGATTTTATGATCGACAATTACCGGCAGAAGCACAGGAAGCAGTTCTTCGGAAATGCTTCCCATTTCCATTTTTTCGGCTGCGGCTACCGCTTTGGCAGGATCAGCTTTGGCAATTCCGGCTAATGATGCTGCTTTTACCGCATTGGATGCTGATGAAATTTTGCTTTCAAAAAGCGGCAGATACTTTCGGTCGTTTGTTTTAATCAGTGCTGCAAGCGCTGCTGCCTGAACCAAGGTCTTCGGATCTGAAGACGCCAGTTTTTCTATTTCAGCGGAATTTTGCTTCGCCTGCGTGGACTTCGAAAGATCCAGTGCTGATATCGCTTTTATCCTGATTCTGAAATTCGGGTCTTTCAATGCAGCGCTCAGCGTTTTCAGAGCTGCATCATCTTTTTCAATGAGTTTTCCTGCAGCTTCAACTGCTCTGTATCTGCTCAAAAATTCCTTCGATCCGTTATACTGCTGAAACAGCTGTTCCGCCGTTTTGTTATCGTTGATCTCAGAAACGAGAACACCGTCAGCATTCAGATTTACAAACTGCGGATTGGTATTTGCTGCAAACCGGAATTCATTTTTACTCTTAGCCTGTACCCAGATGTTTTTTCTGGATGGTTTGCCGTTCTCATAAACATCAATCGCCAATGGAAATTCGAATGGAGTACTCTGTGTTTGATTTACTGCCACCGTTACTTCCTTTTTTACTGGGTCATAGCTCTGCGTGTAGGAAAGTTTCGGATGTCCACTACCGAAAAACCACTGATTAAAAAACCAGTTTAAGTCCCTTCCCGAAACTGATTCCAGCGCAAGCCTGATTTGATGTGCTTCGCCCGTGCGGTATTCATTATCTTTTAAAAATTTGTTCAGTCCGGCAAAAAAAGCCTCATCACCGAGATAGTTTCTGAGCATGTGCAGAATTCCGCCTCCTTTATTGTAGGAAACCATGTCGAACATATCTACCTTGTGCCGATAATTGAATCTGACCAAATCGCGGCCGGCAAGCGACGGATCGAGATGATACACCTGCAGTGCTTTCATCAGACCGTAGTCTGCCATATCTTTTCCGTATTTGTGTTCGTTCCACAGATATTCTGAATAATTTGCGAATGATTCATTAACGGTAAGATTGCTCCAGCTTTCCGTAGTTACCAGATTACCGAACCAGTGGTGAAAAATCTCGTGTGCGATGACGTCTTCCCACGAATTTTCGTCCACAAGATCACCGGCATGCTGCTGCGCAGATTCGCCATGTAGTGT
>JAEWOM010000259.1 GCA_023399675.1 Bacteroidota bacterium | reverse complement strand
GGTTAATGAAATCAGTTCTTTTCCTTCGAGCGAAAGTTTTTGCTGAAGTTCGCCTGGAGTTTGTGCTGTTCCTGAAGGAGTGATGAAGACTTTATCATAATTGTACGCCTCAATAATCTGCGTTTTGAAGGCATACAGACAACCGCTGATGCAAAGCACAAAAACCACTACCGAAGAAAGCAATCCGAACCACAGATGAACGAGGTAACTGATGTATTTCAGCCACGATTCATTCTTTCTTTTTTTGCGGAACAGACTTTTCAGAATTTTTCTCATGAGGTTATTTAAAATTGGAAAGCCGAACACCCTTTAACAGAGTGATCAGCTGACCTCATTGATATGAATTTTAATGATTTTATTCTTTGCCTTTGAAGGAGATGTCTTTCACAGCTACTTCAAATTTTGAATACTGCTCTGCAGTAAGGGCTTTCTGGATGGCTGCTTTTCTTTGGGCATCAAATTTTCCCCAATATTCTCTCGCAAGTTCTGTATTGCCATGGTACACGTCGTGCGCATCGCTAAACGCCTTTTCAAAAGCGTTGTTTGCTGCGTTCACAACCTGCATCTGGTTATCGTTAAGACCTGCATCCGCTTTAATTTTTGCAAGCAACGCATCATCGTAACGCGGCCGCTTTCTGGAATTTTTCGCAACAAAATCGTTGTATTTTGCGAATTCTTCTGCTGTTAAGACTTGCTGTACTTCAGCATCCTGCTTTTTCTGAATTTCTTCAAATTTACTGAAAAGCGCCACTCTGTCGGGCTTCTCGCCCATGCTTTCGCGGACGGCTTTTCTTTCCGCATCGTATTTTTGGGTTATCGCAACAAAATTGGTGGCTTTTTCACCAGTGAAATTCATTTCAGTTTTGAATTTTTCATAATCGGCTCCACGTTTTTTGTTTTCTCCTTTACACGCAATAATGACTGCGGATGCTGCAAAAGCGATGAATAATGACTTTAGTTTCATATCGTTTTTTTTAAGATTAGAATTTATAGTTTAGCTGTACTGCAAAGTTTCTCGGATCGTTTCTGTTCAGGTAACCACCGCGGTAATAAGCGCTGTAACCGGTGGCGTCATTCAGGTTGTTCGCAAAGAATTTAATTCCGTAATTCCCACGTTGGTAGCCGATCTGTGCATTAATGGTGGTAAAAGCATTCAGCATAAAAGGTTTCACTCCCGGGACGGTGTTGTGAACAATTACTTTCTGCGTAAACTCATTAACAGGCCTTTCACCAACGTAATAAGCGCCTCCTCCGAAATGCAGTCCGCGAAGTGCGCCATCGCGAATCGTGTAATTCACCCACGCATTTGCAGTGTGTTCAGCAGCCATCATCGGACGGGAGCCGTTTACATAAGCCGGGCTGTTTTCGTATTTGGCATCAAGATAAGCGTAACCTGCCATAATTTCGAGGTTTTCGAAAGCACGTCCGATTAAATCCACTTCAATACCTTTTCGGGTAAGGTCTCCTGCAAAATCGTAGAATCCGGTTGCGTTCCCCTGTTCATTCAGTACGGAATAGGAGAGATTGTTCATGTCCATTGAATACAGGTTGATGTTGAATCTCAGTTTTTCATCAAACCAGTCGGATTTCACACCACCTTCCCATTGTCTCGTTACAGACGGACCTACTGTTCCGCCATTGATCAGAAGATTAGAATTTCCCCTGAGACTGGTAGTTGTGGTGTACGAAGCGTAAAAATTAATATTTTCAATAGGGGCGTACATCAATCCGAACTGCGGATCCCACGCGTGTTTCTGTCCGTCCTGAATGTTTCCCTGGAATTTACTGTACCGAATTCCCATGATGGCTTTCAAATGCTCACCGATTCCCAACACTTCCTGCGCCATCAAACCTATGGTCGGGCTTTTCGGACTAACTACTGTACCGATGAACTGAAGCGCATCCGGATTAATGTTTGCCGGAAGGAAATTGTTCACATCCTGCGTAACATCGATCACATCAACGTTAATTCCTGTCGTTGCCGCATCTCCGTTCAAACCATAACTGTTTGTTTCCGTGAAGCTTTCCTTCCAGTCGAAACCAACTTGAAAAGTATGTTTGAAAATTCCTGTTTTGATGTCGTGACCAATGAAATCGGCCTGAAATACCTTGGAGTGATCGGAACCGCCGCTTTTTCCCAAAGTCCTGCGGCGCATTTTGTAATCGCCTCCCACCGCTCTTAGCGCACCGGTGGTCAATCCCTCATCTTCGGAATCCATCCCCATGAATGCAGCACGCAGCTTGAAATGACTGTTCAGCAGTCTTTCGGCAGAAAGCCCATAACTGAATGCATTTGTTTTGAGGTAATCAGACGCAAAGCCCAGGAATTTTTCTTTAGGCATGTCGTAGATATTGTTTGCATCATCTGCAGATAGATTGACAGTACCACGGTTTGGGGTAGTTTTATCTTTCAGATAATCCATTTCGGCTACAATGGTCGTTTTATCGTCCGGCCGGAAAGCGAACGTGGGATTAAAGTAAAAACGTTCTCCTTTAATATAATCTGTGAATGATTCGTTATTCTGATAAGCGGCATTTACACGCATTGAGATCGATCCGCTGGCATCGAGAACACGCTCAAAATCTAAAGTTGGACGGAACAAATTCCAGTTTCCGTAACGGAATCCGACATTACCGTGGTTATAAAATCTGGGCGTTTTTGTCGCAATATTGATAACACCTCCGGCAGCGCCGAGCGCATTTCCGATACCCTGCGTAATAGCTGCTGAGCCTCGCAAAACCTGCATACTCTCCACACCCTGCATATCGGCCATCATTCCGCTGTTCCGGAAATCTGAATTCATCAGCACACCATTTTTCAAGACAGGAGTGCCACGATAACCTCTAATGGACATACTTTCAGCGTTACCACCATAACTGCTGAAAAGAACAACTCCAGGAATATTTTTTGCCGCGTCCGTTATCGAAAGCGCACCCATATCCTGAATTGCCTTTTCAGAAATCACAGAAATACTCTGGATCTGATCGCGTGGATTTGATGGTAGACGTGTAATGATTTCCAGTTTCTTAGGCTGTTTTTTAGGAACTCCGAAAAGTTCCACTTCTTCAATTTTGGTTACTCTTCTGATCGTGTCATCTTCTATCTCCGGTTGGTAATTCATTTGTCCGTAAGCGGAAACAGATAAAACGAGTAATCCTGCAGCTAACAGCTCTTTTTTCATAGTTACGTTTATTTAGAATCAATTAAAATAACGTGGCAAATGTAAAAAATGCGGCTATTTCTCCAAAATTAATTTGGATTAATTCTAAATAAAAATAATATCGTGGGCTTATCTGCCTGATAATCTGCGGAAAAAAATGCGGATTATTTTCTTAAAATGATCGAAAAATGTGGTGTGAAGGCAAGTTTTTGGATTTTTTCGTTTCGAAATTATTCAGCTATTTCCTGTAATTCGAGCCAGCGAATTTCCATTTCTTCTAGTCGGTCGGATATCTGTTGCAGTTCTTCGGACAAAGCAGCAATGATATTATAATCACTTTCATTATTTAGCTTTTCCAAAATCGCTGCACGTTTTCCTTCGAGTTCCGGCATTTCTTTGTCGATTTGTTCCAACTCACGCTTTTCGTTAAACGAAAGTTTTCGTTTTGCAGGATACCGAATGTTTGAAGCCCGATTTTTGTCTTCGTCTTTATCAATCCTGTTTTCTTCTTTGGAAACTGCATCAGGCCTTTTGTTTCCTGATTCCTGCTTCTTGTTTTCCCTGTATTCCGAGAAATTACCGGTGAAATCCCTGATCACTCCATCACCTTCAAAAGCCAGCACATGATCTACAATTCTGTCCATAAAATACCGGTCGTGAGAAACGATGATGAGCGAGCCCTGGAAATTTTGCAGAAAATTTTCGAGAACAGTCAGGGTAGGTAAGTCAAGGTCGTTGGTCGGTTCATCGAAAATGAGGAAATTAGGATTTGCATACAGCACATGCATCAGGTGCAGCCGTGTTTTTTGACCACCGGAAAGTTTGGTAACAGGGGTGAACGGCGCCAGGTCATCAAACAGAAATAA
>JAEWOM010000258.1 GCA_023399675.1 Bacteroidota bacterium | reverse complement strand
CGGTTCAAGCTTCGCCACATCAGCTCACGAAATCTCGGCGTATTTTTTCCATTGTTTTTGATGTTCGAAAGGTATTTCGTACCAACCGCCCATCGGTCTTCCTTCCATCGGAGTAAACTGTTTCACTCCGTCTAACTGTAAAGCTTCCGAAAGTATAGCACCTGAAATTTTCACCAGTAATTTATCATCTTTACACATGGCTCCGGCTTTTCCGTTCGGCATTTTCATTGCATCTGCACCGAACATTTTTCCCGGAGCGGCATCCGGAATTTCAGTTATCAACTGTGCAAAAAATTCTCTTGAATTCATGTGGTATTTTTTCCAAATGTATGAAAAGTTCGTGCAATGTTGTAGTGGCAGTGTTTAACTGCAGCATCATTGACATTTTGTATCACGACAAACAAATTCTGTAAACAAAAAACAGCTGTACAAATCTATATTTGCTGTGAAATGGAACTCACACATCAGGTCGTTACTTTGTTGCTTCTCGCACTTCCTGTTGCGTGTATCGCATGGACGGTTACTCACGAAGAAATTTTTCGTGAACCGCGCGAATACTGTGTAAGAAAATCGAAAGAATGCCGCACGCTTTACGAGCGAAAATTCTTCTATCTTTTTACCTGTGAGTATTGTTTCAGCCATTATGTAGCGCTGTTCATTATTTTGCTTACCGGGTATAAACTGGGGTACGATAACTGGAGAGGTTATATTATCGCTTTTTTTGCAATGGTGTGGATTGCCAATCTGTACATGACCGGATTCGGAATTTTGCGTCAGATGCTGAAAGTGGAAAAACTGGAAGGAAACCTGAAAGACAACGAGTGGCACGAAGTAAAAGAAGAAATTAACGAAAAAAATAAACTGTAATGGAAAACAAGGAAAGACTGCAAGAGCATGTTTACGATGAATATACCGTGGTAACCAATTTTGAGAAATATGAAGATGCGGAACACTACGCCGCAGAAAAGGGTGGCGAAATACTTGAAGTGGGCTTCACCGACGGTTCAGACAATCCGACTCCCAATACAGATGCAAATCTTATCGCCGACCGCAGAACGTTTCGTGTTGGCCTCGACAGAGAATATGAAGTGCTTTATTCCGATGATGAACGTTTTCAGGAAATGGCACAGCAACTTCTTGAAACAAAAAAAGAACTCGAGAATGATGTTGCGCCGGAAGACTGGCTTGCTGACCAGAATATTGCTACCGGAGACCGGATTATTATCTTGAAAAACGGAGAATTGAATACAGTAACAACGCGTGAAAGAATAAAATTTCTCATGGCTGGAAACCTGTATGAAATCGCCGTAAAGGTTCCGAAAACTGCAGAATAATCATCTAAAATAACAGAGAGCGGCTAATTCCGGAAATTCCTGATTTCTGTAAATAATTGACTGCCGCTCTTACTGCAAAGCGCACTCTTGAGTGCGTTTTGTTTTTTTACATCAGCTATCGCGAAAATTTCCTGAACATTTCCGACCAGCGTAAATTCCGGATATATTTGATTTCTTCTGCTGAAAGTACAGTTGGTTCTTTGTGACTCAAAAAGGATTTCATTGAAATAAAAAAATCCACAACAGAACCGTTTTTTAATGCCGCCTTCGCTGATGAAACAGCTGCCAACGGAAAACTCAGCCCGATGTTATAAAAATACACTCCGAGCTTTTTGGCTTTCTCATGTTTATACTTGAACGCGGTTGGCCGAAGGTGCTTCACCCAAATATCTTTTACGGTAACCACTTCCCAGCCGTTCTTTTTCGCCAGCATCACGTCGATATTATCCCAGCCCAGAACCGGTCGCAAACCGTTCATACTTTTGAAGCACGCAGTAAGGTAGGATTTTATCGGGCCTCTCACATGGTTTTTCGACGAAATATTCTCGAATTCCCAATGCTTTTCATCAGTAAAATCCAACAGAGAATCGTCATAACGAAAACCGTAATTATTCTGTGCTATTCTGACCAGTCCGGAAACCATTCCGGCGTTTGGATTCTGCTGATAAATTTTGCTGATTGTTTCTAAATAATCTTCCGGAAATATGATATCGGCATCAAATTTACAGACTGCATCAAAATCTTCAATATCCATTTCTTTCAGGGCTTTATTGAAGGTCCGAACAACTTTCGCACCGGGTTCATGTTCTGATTTTGGTAAGTTAATCAGCTGAAAATTCTGTTTATCAGAGATAAAATCTTCAACTAATTCTTTAGTTTGGTCAGTTGAACCGTCATTGACAACAATGACCTGATAATTTCTGAAACTTTGTCTGGATAAGGATTTCAGACAATACGGAATGGTCTGTTCTTCATTATGAGCCGGAATGATTATGAGAAATTTCACCACTTTTCATTTATGCCGATTTTCACTTCAAATAAATGTTCCGGCGTTTTCGGACTTTCAAATACCTTCGTCTTAAAACTACCGGCCAGGAAAACAGCGCACAAAGTATTTGCCACGTGATATAAATTTTGGTGCAGGTTTTCAGGCGTTCCGTCCATGATTCCGCGCAGTACTTCATACCGTATTTTCTCCGGATTATGCGCATAGTCATGCCAAACAACCACAGAATTTTCATGTACTAAAGACTCGAAAACCTTTGCAGTATCGTTTTTCACCATTTCATAACTGTGATCGCCGTCGATAAAAATCAAATCAAACTTTCTGCCTAATTCTTTAAAATCGTAAGCTGCAGAATTGCCGGTCAGATGCTTAATTACTGGGTTTCTTTTTGAAAGAAAACCATGCAGTTCCGCATATTTCTTAGGCATACCGAGTTTGTCTATTTCTTCCTTTGGCAAGTTGAAAGTCGTACAGTCGTTGATGTGCTTCGAGACATTCCAAACGCTTTCTCCGCGCCAGGTTCCGATTTCGAAATACGATTCTTTACCCTGCGCGAGTGTTTTGAGCAGTGCCAGATCAGTCGGCAGTGAACTCCCGTCCAACAGAAAAGTTTCAACACTTCCGTCAAATGGTTCCTTTAAATCTGAAAATTCGATTTGAGGCAGGCTGTTCAGCTTTTGATATTTTTTGTGCAGTAAGGCCTGATGATGTTCATTTTCTTCGAGTACAAGATTCAGGAGCGCGGGTTTGGACGCAATATTTTTC
>JAEWOM010000142.1 GCA_023399675.1 Bacteroidota bacterium | reverse complement strand
ATGTTTCCACAATCAGAAACGCAGTTGATGTGTACTCAGAAAAATCGATCGGGGCCTCTGCAAAATATGATGCAATGGCAGGTTCCAACGGAGCTTTGGGAGGTGAAGCAACTTCACTGTTAACCAATCCTGCAGGTTTGGGTGTGGCAATTGCCAGTAATCTTACAGGAACATTCGGCATCAGCAACTACGATAATACTTCGTCGATGGCCTCTTCTTCCTCTACCTATAACAATAAATCAAGTTCACTTAAGAATCTTTCTGCGCTGATCGCTTTTCAGCCCGAAAATCCGGAAAGCCCGGTGAAATTTGTGAATGTCGGTTTTAATTTGAGTAACAGAACGCTCGATGATTATGTTGAAACACCGGGAAATTCGAATATCGTTATTCAGAAGAGTCTGCTCGATGTTACCAATAATCCGGTGACGGGAAATCTCACACTGCAGAGACATGCATATGACCGCGTAGGCCTGTTAAGTGATGTTGGAATCGGGGTTGGTGCGAATATCCAAAACCGTTTCTATGTCGGTGGTGGTCTGAAAATGAAGGGCATTACCCTTGAACAGTACGATACGGCACAGTTCCACCTGGATCTCGACAACACTGTTGACAATTACTACAAACAGTACACACCTTATTCTGAAGAAGCCAGCGGTGTCGCTTTGAACATCGGTATTATCGGTAAAGTAAATAATTTCGTTCGATTGGGTGCAGCTCTTGAAACGCCGACGTGGTGGTCGATAGAACGTCTGTACAGCGATTACTACACGGATTCCGGAGGATATATGAGTCTGGAAACACTTGCAGAAAACCGCAGATTCAGAACACCGCTTACCGCAACTTTAAGTGCAGCTGTTGTTCCAACGAAGAATTTTTCGATGAATGTGGACTATGTTGTAGGTCTTACGAAACCGCAGTATACTGTGTACGGTGCTGCAGAAACAGAACTGAATAATTTTTTCAACGATTATTACCGCAATACCCACGAATTTAAGGTGGGAGCTGAATACCGAATTGCGGGATTCAGACTCAGAGGTGGATTTGCACATGCAACGAGTCCTTTAGACGGAATTTCTGTTTCTACCTATACAGGAACCGGTTCCGCTGCTGATTTTGGCTATGAAAATCTAATTGCTTCCAAACGAAACACGTTCGGACTTGGCTTAGGCTACGACTGGAAGAAATTCTTCCTGGATGTAACCTACCAGAACCAACAGTCAACATACAGCAATCCGTTCCTTTATGGTGAGGTAATGAATGCGTCTCCGTATTATTCAACGGGTTATCATTCCGGAAACTTCGATGTGTCCTCGAGCACCTATGCTGTTTCAGAAGTGAAAAATATACGTAATAACGTCATGTTGGGACTTGGATTCAAGTTCTGATGCTTACAGGTATACATATAAGAAAGCCGCGAATTTTTCGCGGCTTTTTTAATGGTGATGTGTGGTGTGTGCAAGTACGGCAGTAACAACACCGATAATGACAAGCCCGATTTTCGTCCAGTCTGTATTGTGGTTCTTATTACTTTCAAAGATAATTACCGACGAAATATGAAGGAATATTCCGCCTACAATGGCCAAAAAGTACGGTGTAAGTTGCGGATCAATGTATTTTCCGAGAAAAATACCTAGCGGAGACGCAAGGGCGAACAGCGAAATCACGAGCCATGAACTTGCCTGAAATTTCCGGTGTCGGAAAAGAAAAGCACCGAGTATAAAGGAAATAGGAATATTATGGATCACAATTCCCTGCAAATAGCCGGAAAAAACTTCGGTTTCGTTGGCTAAAGGAATTCCCTCGATAAAAGCGTGAATAAACATCCCGATGATCAGCGCAACAGGAAGGATGTTTTTCTCGGAATGATGGTGATAATGTCCGTGTTCGAAGCCTTTCGTCATATTTTCGAGCAGCATCTGCAGCAGAACACCGCCGATTACCCACAATTCTAAATCACTGTTTTCTTCATGGTAGATCTGTGGAAAAATTTCTGTCAGACAGATCGTAATCATAAAACCGGCACTGATAATCAACAGGTTTTTAGCGATTTTCTGCTCACTTCCAAAAAATCTTCCAAACAGGACGCCGACCAGAACACTGGCAATAATAATAATGGAAATCACTTCGTTACGTTTGCGGCTCCTTTACCAAAACCATAATACATCGCGGTGAAGTTTCGCGGTCGAATTGATTAAGATGATAATCTCCAAAGATATTTTTTACCGAAAAATGATTTGTTTTGGCAAAATCTTCGATTTCTTCCTGCGAGTGAAGTTTCACCTGCTCAAAAAAGTGGTAATCTTCGTTTTGGTCTGTGAAATTGATGTCTTTAATGACATGATGGTTTTCGATTCTTTTCCTGATGTCAAATGTAATATCACCGCGGATAATTTCCTGTTGCGGAACCAGTGTGTTCTTTACATACTGTTCATTCAGAAAGTCGAGCACAAAAATTCCTCCCGGTTTCAGCACGTTATAAACGGATTTAAAAACCGCATCATCTTCTTCGTGACTTTCAAAATAGCCGAAACTCGTAAAAAGATTGACTACCAGAACCACGGGACTGCTATCGATCGGTTCCCGCATATCATGAACTTCAAATTTGAGGTACGGAATTCCGCTTTTTTCAAATTCCTGATTATGGGCAATGCTTTCTTCCGATAAATCGAGGCCTAAAACGCTGTATCCAAGTTTGTTAAGAAATACCGAATGTCTCCCTTTTCCACAGGCAAGATCTATAATTTCTGAATTCTCCGGAATATCCAGGTATGAAATTAACTTTGAAATAAAATTTTCTGCTTCCGCAAAATCGCGGTTTTGATATAACAGATGATAGTAAGGGGTATTAAACCACGTTTTGAACCAGGCCATTCGGCAAAATTATGTATTTTGAGCGGAATTTTTCATCTATCGCTGTGAAGATTCTGCTCAGACACACTAAAAACTTACCTTTGCAGTATGACAGACTCAGACAATTTACAGATCCAGATCAAGACTTTTTTCGGGCTTGAGCAAATTTTAGCTGAAGAAGTGAAAAAACTGGGCGGCAGAAATGTTGAGGTAAGAAACCGCGCCGTAAGTTGTGAAGGTGATCTCGGATTTCTGTATAAAGTCAATTATTCGGCACGGACTGCGGTGAAAGTACTGGTCCCGATCTATGAATTTGAAGCGGCAAACGAATACAAATTCTACCACCGCTTATCGAAATTCAATTGGGAAGATTATCTGAATGTCAACCAGACTTTTTCGATTGATTCTACGGTTCACTCGGATAACTTTAAACATTCGCAGTTCATCAGTCTGAAAATGAAGGATGCTATTGCCGATTATTTCCGCAATAAATACGGACAGCGTCCAAATGTAGATCCGAAAAATGCTGATATTAAATTTAATCTGCATATTGACCGCAATCAGGTTACAGTTGCGCTCGATTCTTCGGGAGATCCGCTTTTTAAGCGTGGTTATCGCAAAGAACAGGGCGAAGCGCCGCTGAATGAAGTTTTGGCTTCCGGAATGCTGCTGATTGCAGGATGGGACGGAAAAGGGAATTTTCTGGATCCGATGTGCGGAAGCGGTACATTGCTGATTGAAGCGGCCATGATTGCGATGAATCTGCCTGCGCAGCTGTTCAGAAAGAGATTTGCATTTCAGAACTGGCGGAATTATGATGAAGAACTTTTCAAGACGATTAAAGGATTCCGCGTGAATAGAATTTCGGATTTCACCGGAAAAATCGTTGGTTTTGATATTGATGCAAGAATGATCAACGCTGCCAGAATCAATATTGAAGCCGCCGAACTCGAAGATGTTATTGAAGTGAGGAAGCAGAATTTTTTCGAAACTAAAAAGGAATTATTTCCGCTGCTGATTGTTTTTAATCCGCCTTACGACGAACGGATTGCAATCAACGATGATGATTTTTACCGAAAAATAGGGGACACGTTTAAATCAGGTTATCCGAATACCCTGGCTTGGCTCATTTCTTCTGATCTCGAAGCAGTGAAAAAAATCGGGCTTCGTCCTTCAAGCAAGGTTAAACTGTTCAACGGAAAACTTGAAACCCGTTTTCTGCAGTACGAAATGTACGAAGGCACAAAGAAAACCCATAAAACTGAAAAATGATCCGGAAGCTGATCGATATTATTTTTTTCAATCTTTTCTGACAGAAGAGTTGTGTATGGCAATACTGAATATTTTAAAAACCTGAAGTGAACCCTTCCATTTCCATCATCATAGCAATTTTTAACCGAAAGGACGAACTGTTCGAACTGCTGAATTCCCTTTCGCATCAAACAGACAAAGATTTTGAAGTGATTGTAGTAGACGACGGTTCGAAGATTAATCTGAGGTCAACCATCGAAATGTTTGAGGAAATGCTGGATATTCAGTTTTTCAGAAAACCGAACAGCGGGCCCGGACTTTCCCGTAATTACGGCGCACGCCGCGCAAAAAATGAATGGCTCGTTTTTGTGGATTCTGATGTGATTGTTGAAGAAAATTATATAGAAAACATCAAAAAAAACATCGTAAAAATTCCGTGTGATGCTTTTGGCGGTGCAGATAAGGCTCACCGTGGTTTCAACCTGATGCAGAAGGCGATTTCGTATTCCATGACGTCGGTTTTTACTACGGGAGGAATTCGCGGCAGCAAAAATTCGGTTACGAAATTTCAGCCCCGAAGTTTTAATATGGGTGTTAAAAAATCGGTGTTTGAAGAGGTAGGTGGTTTTTCAGAGATGCGGATTGGGGAAGATCCGGACCTGTCCATGTCGCTTTGGGAAAAGGGGTTCACAACTGCATTTTTTGATGACATCGGCGTTTACCATAAACGCAGGACAGATTTCGGAAAATTCTCGAAACAGGTGTACGAATTCGGTTGTGCAAGACCTATCCTGAACCAGCGGCACCCCGATTATGTGAAGCCGACGTTTGCGCTTCCGTCACTGTTTCTGATCGGATATATGTTGGGCGTCGTGGAATATTTCTTTTTCCAGCGGAGCTTCATACTGATGCTTTATGGACTGTACACTTTCCTGCTGCTGATTCATGCATTGATCAAAACCAAAAATTTCAGCATTGCATTTATGGCAGTAATTTCTACTTACATACAAATGTTTTCGTATGGATATGGCTTTCTGAAATCGTGGTTTCTGCTGAATATAATGAAAGTTAAACCCGAGGAGGCTTTTCCCAATCATTTTTATAAGGATAAATTATGATTGAAAAGATTCTGAAACGCGAAGCCTGGATCCGGATTGCCTGCCTTGTGATTATTGCTGTATCGGTTTTTATCAGGGATCTCGATGAGAAAATAATACTGCTTATTCCTGGAATCGGCGGCCTTTTAATGCTTGCCGTTTTAAAGAAGCAGACTATGCTGACTGTGATTTTTTCGCTGCTTCTGCTAATCGCGATCGGCGGTGTGCTGTATGCAAATGGGAATTGGGAGTGGAGCGACCTTTTTAACAGTCCTTAACAGCGGTTTTGTATTATTATTGCTGTTTAGATAAAACATTAAAATAATTAAATTATGAAAGACAGAAAATTAGCCGGACTTTGGATTGATAATACCAAAGCAATTGTTGCGAAAAACCATGACGACCAGAATGCATTTAAGTTTTTTCTTTGCAGCCCGATAAAGCATGAAGCGCAACATGGTAATTCAAACGAAAATACCGCGCACAATTCTGCACAGACAACGAAAACGAAGTTTTTCAAGGAAATAGAACACATGATCACCAACAGTACAGAGCTTTTTATCACAGGCCCGGGAACGATTCAGGAAGAACTGAAAAGACACCTGCATGATACAGCACAGTACAAGAATCTGAAAATCAGTCTGGACAGCTCGCAGCAGATGAGTGAGGAGCAGGTTCTCAATACGGTGAAAGCACATTTCGGCGAGTAGTTCACTAAAACAGAATAATAAGAAATGCCACCTTTTGAAGGTGGCTTATTTTATAGTAAAAAATCGATTGCTATTGAAACGATTTCATACAGACTTTTTTTTTATAAAAACAGTTACATATTGTCATCAACCACAAATTGAACTCCAGCCGAAGCCGCAGCAGCACCCACAATCATACCCGCAGGTCCTCCAATTGTACCAATTACGGCTCCCATTGCGTCAGCT
Organism: Bacteroidota bacterium; assembly: GCA_023399675.1. Taxonomy (GTDB): domain Bacteria; phylum Bacteroidota; class Bacteroidia; order Flavobacteriales; family Weeksellaceae; genus JAEWOS01. The sequence continues at coordinate 1,568 of JAEWOM010000142.1, read as the reverse complement.
ACAATACCTCCAAATATCCTCGCCCACCATCTTCTTTTTGCTAAAATAGCACCATTGTTCCCAGAATTAAAATCATCAGGGAAGAAAGAGATCCAGTAGTTCGTGCTATGTCTTGTAATTGCAATAGTTGCTAATAAATTTTCTTTTTCTATTTGGGTTAGATTTGTAGCTTCGATATAACTATTTTCAATCCGCTGCAATTGATTTATAATATCATCAGTGCTATCATAATTTGCTGCATTGAAAAAATCAGCTAGCTTATATAGTTCTTCTTTGTAATTTTGAGAAAACTGAAATCTCGACGTCAATTCATCTATTTTTTGTCTAGTGAATTCACTATTCATTGATTCATCCTTTATTGCTGAAACTCTACTATAATCATAAGCTGATGTATTAAAGCCGTTGCTATTAGCAAATTTCAAAGCTAAAGTAGGTATTTCACTATCATCAGAAGGTTTCGAATTATGCATTTCTTGCATAAATTCGTTATGCAGAACTCCCAAATAATCATATGGGTTTCCTGTTGCTACTGATTTTTCTAACATAAGATTTTGTGACACAGCTGCATTTTCAATTTGATTAACTGACCTTTCATCAGTATGACAAGATACTCCTGTTAATAAAACTAAAAGTAACATAGATTTAAAAAGACTTTTCATTTTAATAATTTTTTTAATTAATATATATCAAATAATGAAAGAAAATATGCACAGATTTTTGTTGTCAAAACGCCTTAGTTTTTATTCTTGTCAATCAAAGTTGCAAGAACAATTTTCAGAAACGCTCTGTTGAAATTTCTTATCAGTATTTTGATTCATAAGTTTCTAACAAATTCTTCTTTTAAGAACTAATGCAATATTGCAGATTTACTTTTTCAGATATTCCCATCAATAAATTTTTTAATAATCAGCTGCGTACGCAGTTTCGTCACCAATATGCCAGGTCAGACCAAAACGAAGTGTATTGTCAAGTGCTGTATTGATTTTCGAAGTATTGATCAGGTAAGAAACATCCAGTGAAAAAGCATTGTACTTAAGGCCAAGACCTGCTGTTGCAAAATTTCTTGCTCCCTGTACTTCACTTTCGTGGAAGTATCCTCCTCTTACGAAAAACGCATTGTCATAAGAATATTCCACTGCTCCGGAATACATGATGCTTTTCTCGTTGCTGAAAGATTTCCCAATTCCTTCGATAACACCAACATTCGGAACTTCGTAGATCGGCTCACCCGTTCTGGTTCTTCGTCCGGAATCTTCCGCACCCGGCGCCAGAATTTTTGAAGCTTCACCACTGATTGCTACCTTGCTGTTATTGTCCAGGAAGATATTATATCCGGCACCTAATCTCGCCATTGTCGGAAGATAGGATCTCGAATTATCATCACCGGTATAATCCAGTTTCGGACCTAAGTTTTGAACTGCAAAACCGGCAGTCACGCTGTTTTCACCTGCCAATCCTGAAAAAGGTTCACTTGCGTAGTAACCGGAAATGTCCAAAGAAAAACTATTTGCGGCTTTCAATGTGGTATCGGTGTTAAAACCTCCGGAAAGATCCGAACGGATGTAACG
>JAEWOM010000145.1 GCA_023399675.1 Bacteroidota bacterium | reverse complement strand
GGCGTGATCACAGAATTGCGTGGTATCAAATCCATCAAATCCGGCGTTTGAGAGACAATATTCAATGCGTCTGCATCCAAAACGACAGGAGAATGGTGATTCTGTAAGAAATTTCTCAATGCCGCTGCAGCTTCCCGGTCTGTTCCCATTCCGGGGCCCATTGCGAATACCGATTTAGAAACCTGCTGAATTTCGGTGATCTTTTCTGAACCGTTGCTTATAAAAATAGCTTCCGGACAGGCAGTCTGCAGAATAACTCGGTTACACTCCGGCGACTGAATCATCGTGATACCGCTTCCGGTTCGGGCCGCTGCTTTTACAGCCAAAACAGCAGCGCCGGCCATGCCTTTACTGCCACCGACGATACAGACTTTTCCGTGATCACCTTTATGAGAAAACCTATCTCTCGGACGGTAAATACTTCTGACATAGTCATCCGTGATTACTGATTCCGAAGACTCCTCGCATTCTAAAAATTCAGGACTTAATCCGATATCCAAAATATGAACCTTTCCACAGTATTTTCTGGTTTCGGGATGCAGAAACGACTTTTTCCAGGTTTGAAAACTTAGGGTGAAATCGGCTTCAAAAACAGTTGCTCCCTCGTCTGCAATACGGTCTGCGAATAGTCCGCCCGGAATGTCGATCGCAATCTTCACCACTTTTATTTGGTTGATTTCCCTGATCAGTTGCTCCTCCTCTCCATGCACAGACCTGTTCAGACCCGTTCCGAACAGTGCTTCTACAATAACTGCGTTTCCCGGAATATCATCAGGATTGAAATCTGCAAAATTCATGATTCCGATTCCTGAAATTTCCTTTAAGAGTTGGAAATTATGGGTTGCATCAGGAGAGAATTCCTGACTGATATTCTTAATAAAAACGGTTATATTAAAACCTTTCTGGTAAAGATGACGGGCAATAACCAATCCGTCACCGCCGTTATTTCCTGATCCGCAGAACACAAAAACCGGCTGATCTGTGTTGAACTGCTCCTGTATCCAACGCGCAGCAGCCGTTGCGGCCCGTTCCATAAGGGCAACGGAAGAAACAGGTTCGTTTTCGATGGTAAACTGATCCCACCTTCGGATTTGTTCAGCAGAAAAAATTTTCATGTTCTCATTCAGCTATTTAAACAATTTTACTGATAATTTTTCATCTATCACAGGATTAAATAAAAATAATATGAAAACAGGCATGCTGAAAACTTAAATTATTACTTTTGCAGATTCAAAACATTAAAATTAGAAAACTATGGGATTTGTAAAAGAATTCAAAGAATTTGCATTCAAAGGAAATGTAATGGATTTGGCAGTCGGTGTGATGATTGGCGCTGCTTTCGGTAAAATTGTAACTTCTTTGGTAGAAGACGTAATTACGCCACTTTTGTTGACGCCTATGCTGAAAGCTGCAGGAGTTGATAATATTGCAGAATGGTCTGTAAACGGAGTATTATGGGGTAAATTTATCGCTGCAGTAATCAGTTTCTTAGCAATTGCAATGGTTCTTTTCTGGCTTATTAAAGCTGCCAACAAAGTGAGCAAACCAGCGGAAGCAGCAGAAGAAGCACCGTCATCAACAGATGCATTGCTGATGGAAATCCGTGACGAACTGAAAAAGAAATAATCAAATATATTATAAAGGAATCGCCCGGCAAGTTGCCGGGTGATTTTTTTTTGGTATCAGACGATTCAGTTGATTTTCTGTACTTTCAGGATATTGGCAATCTGTTCTGCCAGTGAAACACCGATACGGTCCTGAGCTTCTTCTGTGGAAGCTCCGGTGTGCGGTGTCAGCGAAATTTTTGGGTGACAAAGGATTTTCTGAGAAGGCACCGGCTCCCCGATGAAAACATCGAGTCCCGCAAAACGCACTTTTCCGCTGTCCAGCGCTTCAATCAGTGCATCTTCATCAACAACGCCACCACGGGAACAGTTAATCACCGCTACGCCATCCTTCATCAAATCGAATTCCGGTTTACCGATCATAAAACTGCCGTCATTCTGTGCCGGAACATGGAGCGTGATGAAATCCGAATGCCGGATCACGTCTTCCAGGGGTTCAGTCTGAATATCGACATTGATATACTGGTTGTTGTAGAATTTTACTTTGATAGCTGCAGTTCCGACCTGGCTGTCAGCGGCAATAACACGCATGCCGAGACCAAGTGCAATTTTCGCAACTTCCTGCCCGATTCTTCCCATCCCGATGATTCCGATGGTTTTGCCGCGCAACTCAATTCCTTTTGCATACGATTTTTTCAACGCAGCAAAATCAGTGCTTCCGCAAACAGGCATTTTTCTGTTGCTGTCTTCCAGAAAGCGGGCGCCGGAAAAAAGATGTGCAAACACGAGCTCAGCTACTGATGCTGACGAAGCAGAAGGTGTATTGATCACATGAATACCTTTGCTGCGTGCGTAATCGACATCGATATTATCCATCCCTACGCCTCCCCTGCCGATAATCGCCAGGTCCGAGCAGGCATCGATAAGTGATTTTCTTACTTCTGTTGCACTGCGAACCAGCAAGGTTGAAATATGGTGCTGATTGATAAATTCAGCAAGATCCTCCTGCGGAATTTTGGTGGTCATTACCTGAAATCCATATGATTCCAGAGCGTCAATGCCTGATTTTTCCAGGCCGTCATTCGCTAAAACTTTCATCGTATTTTTAAGGTTCAAAAACCTGTACTGTTACTTCTCTTTCTACAAATTCGGTGAACTTTCCTTCATATCTGGTAGCCCTCACCAGGTGGTTATCGATCCAGTGATAATTTCCTCCGCGTGGTTTTCCGCAAAGTATGCTGTGATATTTAAAACCATGTTTATCGAGCCATTGCCTGGTAATCTCTTTCAAATCTTCAGTTCGGCTGGTAAAAAAGCAGATCTGATGACCCTCATCATACCATTTGTTGATGATTTTCAGAGCGTCCGGATACGGCTCACAAGTCACCATTCTTTCCGGTTCTTCGTTCGGAACATCATCGGTTATGGTACCGTCAATGTCGATAAGATAGTTCTTGGTTCCGTCTTTCAGTACCGGGCTTACATGTGGACTGTAGTCTAACTCCATACATTTGAAATTTTAAGCTGCAAAAGTACTAATTTTCAGTGACGTAACAATCTGCAGAAATAGGCCTAACCCGAAAAAAACAACTAAATCTTAGTACTTCTTAACACGTTTTAAGAACTCGTTAAATAGGGCTTTCTGC
>JAEWOM010000118.1 GCA_023399675.1 Bacteroidota bacterium | reverse complement strand
TCTCTCGCCCAACTGGAAAACGGCGTCATTACTACCAGCGATTACCTGCGCGAACTCAATGAACTGGACCGCGCCCGAAACCAGAAAATCCTGCACGAAATACAGTATCTGCTGACACAGTATAATTTGAAAGCACAACTAAACAATTAAGAACAAGTAAAAAGAGCAAAGAAACAAATGGGAAAATTGACCTAGGAGATTTTTGCGTAAAGAAAATTGAAAACTTTTGCGTTAAGAAATTTCCAGTGTTTGAGTGGCGGCAAGAAATAATATGAAACAAAACTGATGGGAGTTCCCGCCCGAGTTTTGGAAATTTTAGAAAAAGATTTCAATTTTTAGCAAAAAGATCCAGTCTTGAATTTTTGATTCTTTTGTTTCAAGACAAAAGAATAACATAAAAAAAACATTTATCAGCAACCAAATATGAAAAACCTAATATTAATCGTCACTGCCCTCACTGCAATCGCCTGCACCAATTCAGAAGCCGATTACGATGCTTCCGGAACCTTTGAAGCCGACGAAGTAATGGTGACCGCCAAAGCCAATGGCAACATCTTGGAACTGAATGTGGACGAAGGAATGCAGCTCGACAAAAACCAGAAAGTGGGTCTCATCGATCCGAAAAGTGTTGAACTTCAGAAGGAACAGGTTGAAGCAAGCATCAGCGCCATTGAACAGAAAACCGGTTCCGCAGCACCGCAGATTCAGGTATTGCAGGCGCAGTACAACTCACAGCGCGCAAATATTTCAGTGCTTCAGGAACAGCTTCAGAACGCAGTTCGTGAGAGAAACCGTACCGCAAACCTGGTAAAAGCAGATGCTGCGACAAGAAAACAGCTCGACGATGCCAACGGACAGGTGGATGTAATTCAGCGACAGATTGCTGCAGCCAATTCACAGCTTTCGACTTTAAATCAGCAGATAAATGCGGCAAAGGAAAATATTTCGATCCAGAACCGCGCAGTGCTCAGCGAAAGAAAACCGACTGAAAAACGCGTTCAGCAAATCGACGAACAGCTGAAAAATAATACGATTGAAAGTCCGATTTCAGGAATGGTTCTGACGAAATATTCCAATGCCGGAGAATTCGCCACCATCGGAAAACCGATTTTCAAAATCGCAAGCTTGGACCTGATGACGTTGAAAACCTTCATCACCGGTGACCAGCTCGCAAAACTGAAAACCGGACAGCAGGTGAAAGTCCTGATTGACGCAGGCGACGGAAAAACCAAAGAACTTCCGGGAACCGTGCACTGGATCAGCTCCAAAGCCGAATTCACCCCGAAAACCATTCAGACCAAAAATGAAAGAGCCAACCTCGTTTACGCAGCAAAAATCCACGTCAAAAACGACGGCTACCTGAAAATTGGGATGTATGGAGATGTGAAGTTTTAGAAGCGCGAAGAGGGAAGATGGAAGACAGAAGTGTGAAACTGACCTAGGAGATTTTTGCGTAAAGAAAAAGTCGGAATGGAGCGTTAAAAAAGATTTACTGTTTGAGCGCGGCAAAAAAGTGGAACACAAACGTAATAAGATGTCGCGCGAGTTCTAAATCTTTTAGCGGAATGCAGACTTTTTTAGCAAAAATGTCAAGTCTTGAATTTTTAATTCTTTTGTTTCAAGACAAAAGAATAAGAAAAAAGAAGTATGAAATCAATTATAGTACATAACCTCACCAAAACCTACGGCAAGAAAAAAGACAAAGTCCTAGCGGTGGACAGCGTGAGTTTTGATGTAAATCCCGGAGAAATCTTCGGTCTCATCGGACCGGATGGTGCTGGGAAAACCTCCATTTTCAGAATGCTGACCACAGTCCTTCTGCCCGACAGCGGTTCCGCAAACATTGAAGGGTTGGACATCGTGAAAGACTACAAAGAAATCCGTAAAATTCTGGGTTATATGCCGGGACGGTTTTCGCTTTATCAGGACCTTTCTGTTGAAGAAAACCTCGATTTTTTCGCAAGCGTTTTCAAAACAACAATAGAGGAAAATTACCATCTCATCAAGGATATTTATGTTCAGATTGAACCGTTCAAGGACCGGAAAGCAGGCAAACTTTCAGGCGGAATGAAGCAGAAACTCGCTCTAAGTTGCGCACTCATCCACAAACCGAAAGTGCTGTTCCTTGATGAACCAACGACCGGTGTGGATCCTGTTTCAAGAAAAGAATTCTGGGAAATGCTGAAACGACTTAAAACACAGGGCATCACAATGGTTGTCGCAACGCCTTATATGGACGAAGCGTCACTTTGCGACCGGATTGCCCTTATGCCAAATGGAAAAATCCTTCAGATTGAAACGCCGGAAAACATCAGCAACTCCTTCCCTGACTTGCTTTTGGAAATAAAAGCCGGAAGAACTTCGGATGTTCTGAAAGCTCTGAAAGATTTCGAAGGCAAGAAAAATGTGTACGCTTTCGGTGAATTCGTACACCTTACCGCATCACAAAACGAAAATTATAGTTTAAGCGGAATCGAAAAATTTCTTCGTGAAAAAGGATTTGACAATATCGAAATAAACCTCATAAAAGCAACGATTGAGGACAGTTTCATCAGATTACTGTCAAACAGTGGAGAGTTGAAAGCAGAAAATTGAAAATGGAAGATTCAGAAAAACATATCGCGATAAAAGCAGAAAGTATCACCAAAACTTTTGGCGACTTCACTGCTGTGGATCGCATCAGCTTTGAGGTGAAAAAAGGTGAAATCTTCGGATTTCTCGGTGCGAATGGTGCGGGAAAAACGACGGCCATGCGGATGTTCTGCGGACTTTCCGTTCCAACTTCCGGAAATGCGACGGTTGCTGGTTTTGATGTGTATAAAGAAACCGAATCCATCAAGAAAAACATTGGTTATATGAGTCAGAAATTTTCACTGTACGGAAACCTGACGGTGAAAGAAAACCTGGAATTCTTCGGTGGAATTTACGGCATTGGGCGAAAACAGCTAAAAGAAAAACGTGACGAACTCATCCAAAAACTCGGATTAGAAAATGAGAAAAATAAACTTGTTTCCGAACTTCCTCTGGGCTGGAAACAGAAACTGGCTTTTTCAGTCGCGATTTTTCATAATCCGCAAATCGTTTTTCTGGATGAACCTACCGGCGGTGTAGATCCCGTAACCAGACGCCAGTTCTGGAGTATGATTTACGAAGCGGCAGACCGCGGCATCACGATTTTCGTGACGACACACTATATGGACGAAGCCGAATACTGCGACCGGGTTTCGATAATGGTGGACGGAAAAATTGCAGCCCTCGATACGCCGGCAAACCTGAAAAAACAGTTTGAAACCGACAGTATGGATGATGTGTTTTACCAGCTCGCGCGCGGCGCAAAACGAACTGCAGACTAAACCACAGAGACACGGAGTTGGCACAGAGAGCACTAAAAATCTCCCGCTGATCACGCGGATAAACGCTGATAAACGCTGATAAAAGCAAAAAAAATCTCCGCCATCTGCGAAATCTGCGGGAACAAAAAAAAGAAATCTGTGGGAACCGAAAATCTGTGAGAAACAACAAATAAAAAACCTCAGCGTCCTCCGTGATAACTCCGTGAACTCTGTGGTTTAAAAAAAAGAAAATGAAACAGCTATTAACCTTTGTACGAAAAGAATTCTACCACGTTCTGCGCGACAAAAGAACGCTGCTCATCCTGTTAGGAATGCCCATCGTGCAGGTGCTGCTCTTTGGTTTTGCACTCAGTACAGAAGTTAAGAATACGAAAATCGGGGTTTTGGATCACGACAAATCACAGGCATCCACTGAACTGATTTCGAAGATCAATTCCAATCAGTATTTCGAAGTAGATAAAAATCTCAGCTCCATCAACGAAGCCGAAGACGCCTCCAAATCAGGACAAATCAAAATGATCGTCGTGATTCCCGATGATTTTTCTGAGAACTTCCTCTTGGGCAAAAAAGCACAGCTGCAACTCATTACCGACGGTACCGACATCAACCTGGCGAATCAGATCCTGAACTTTATGAACAATATCATTCTGGATCAGTACGGACAAACCACGGTGCAGCAAATGTCCGGCGCTATTCCGGAAATCCGGATGCTGTACAACCCGCAGCTGAAAGGCGCTCCCAACTTCGTTCCAGGTGTAATGGCGCTGATTCTACTGATTATCTGCGTACTGATGACCGCCATCGCCATTGTACGCGAAAAAGAAACCGGAACAATGGAAGTATTGCTCGTTTCGCCAATGAAACCGGCTGTCATCATCCTGGCGAAAGCCATTCCGTATTTTATTCTGTCGATGATCATTCTGGTTTCCATCCTCGTGCTCAGCGTCACGCTTCTGGAACTGCCCATCAAAGGAAATCTGCTGCTGTTGTTTTTGGTGAGCATCATTTTCATCATCACCAACCTGCTGATCGGAATTCTGATTTCGATTATGACCGATTCCCAACAAAATGCGATGCTCATTTCCCTCGTCGGAACAATGCTTCCTACCGTTATGCTGAGCGGATTTATGTTCCCGATCGAAAATATGCCCGTTCCACTGCAGGTTGTAGCAAACGTCATCCCCGCAAAATGGTACTATGAAATCGTAAAAAACATAATGATCAAAGGCACCGGCATCGAAGTCATCTGGAAACACATCGCCGTCCTCACCGGAATGATGTTCATCCTCTTCGGCCTCGCCGTAAGAAAATTTAAAATCAGATTAGAGTAAGAGAAAAGAAAAAAGAAAAAAGAAAAAAGAAAACCAAAAACCAGAAACAAGCAACCAGTAACCAGCAACCAAAATGCGAACACTCCTCATACTCATCCGCAAAGAATTCCTGCAGATCTTCAGGAACAAAGCCATCCTCGTGATTATTTTCGTGATGCCGGTGGTGCAGCTGCTGGTGTTACCGCTTGCAGCCAGCTACGAAATCAAGGATGTGAAAGTGGCCGTGGTCGATCAGGACAAATCCACCTATTCGCGCGAACTCATCCGGAAAATTACCGCTTCCGGCTATTTTCAGATTGTGAATTATGGAGAAAGTTTTAACAAAGCTTACAGTGATGTAGAGCAGGAAAAAGCCGACCTCATCATCGAAATCCCAAACAATTTCGAGAAAAACCTGGTCCGCGAAAACAGCGAAAAAGTCCTCCTCGCCATCAATGCCATCAACGGTACCAAAGCCGGACTGTCAGGAAGTTATCTCGCGCAGATTCTTCAGGATTTCAACCAGCAAATCCAGGTTAAAACCACGCCTCAAATCGAAACCTTCAAAAAAACCTCCGGCCTCGACATCATCCCGAAATTCTGGTTCAACGAGAGCTACAACTACCGTCTGTCGCTTGTTCCCGGCATTTTGGCGTTCCTCGTCACGCTCATCGGCGGTTACCTCACGGCGCTCAACATCGTGGAAGAAAAAGAAATCGGTACCATCGAGCAAATCAACGTATCGCCCATCAAAAAGCGCGATTTCATCCTCGGCAAGCTCATCCCGTTCTGGATTCTCGCGATGGTAGCGTTCACAATCGGGCTGCTCGTCACCATCTTCATCTACAAAATCGAAATGCAGGGCAACCTGCTCCTGCTCTATTTTTTCGTGGCGGTGTATATGGTTACGCTGCTCGGGATGGGCCTTCTGGTCAGTGTTTACAGCGAAACGCAGCAGCAGTCGATGTTCGTGGTCTTCTTCTTTATGATGATTTTCATCCTGATGAGCGGCCTCTTCACACCCATCGAAAGTATGACCGACTGGGCAAAACCCATCGCCTACGCCAATCCCGTCACGTACGGCGTGGATGCCATCCGACTCATAATGCTCAAAAATAGCGGTTTCACGGACCTGCTTCCGCATTTCGGCATCATCACGGGAATGGGCGTCATCTTCATCGTTTGGTCCGTTTTGAAATACAGAAAAACCAATTAAGAAAACAATGGATCAATGAACTCCTGATTGAAATTAAAATGACTATCTATAATATTAACCAATAAATCTTTTAAAAAATGAAAAAATTCATCATTCCGGCAATCGTATGCATTGCAATGCTTACATCCTGCGAGAAAAAAGAAGCCGTAGACCGTTCTGATCACACCCAAAATGAACAGACTGCCACCGCTGAAGCCGAAGATCACAACGATGATGCTGACCACGCAGAGCACGCCAACTCCACTGCAGGCCTGGAACTGGACAATGGCAACAAGTGGAAAACCAACACCGAAATGGTGCCGTTCATCCAGGAACAGGAACGACTTCTGGAAGCCTTCGATGACGACAGGGACGATTACAAAGTTTTGGCATCCAACCTAAGCGCTGCCAACGAAAAACTCATAAAAAGCTGCACAATGACCGGCAAATCCCACGACGTACTGCACGTTTGGCTAACTGATCATATGAAAAACATCGACCTGCTTTCCAAGGCTGCCAATAAGGAAGAAGCCGACAGAATTACTGATGCGCTCGACAACTCACTGGACACGTATCACAAATACTTTAATTAAGTAAATTCACAATTTATCATCACAACCTTCGGTAACATTTCCGGAGGTTTTTTTTTCATGAATTTTACATTATTGAAAAAATCAATCATTGAAATCGTCGGTGAAAACAAAGTTTTATGCATTTCTTAACAATTTTAGATGAAAATTCTCAGTAATTTTAGAAGTATATAATTAATAACATTTTATCATTCTATTATGGCAAAGAAAAAAGCATTCGACAGACCGAAATTCAAGAAACAGTACGACAATTACATTGGCGGAAAATGGACAAAACCGGCAAGCGGAAAGTATTTTGACGTTATTACTCCACTCGACGGAACCGTGATGTCCAAAGCAGCGCACTCCAACGAAAAAGATTTGGAAAAAGCCGTAAACGCTGCTGCAAAAGCATTCGAATCCTGGGGCAAAACTTCGGTAACCGAAAGAAGCATCATCCTGAACAAGATTGCAGACCGCATCGAAGAAAATCTGGAATACATCGCAGCCGTGGAAACCGTAGACAACGGAAAAGCCATCCGCGAAACTCTGAACGCCGACATTCCTTTGGCCATCGACCATTTCAGATATTTTGCAAGTGTAATCCGTGCGGAAGAAGGTTCTTTGATGGAACTCGACAGCAATACAGTTTCCCTGATCGTGAACGAACCGATTGGTGTAGTTGCACAGATCATCCCTTGGAATTTCCCGATTCTGATGGCAGTGTGGAAACTTGCTCCGGCTTTAGCAGCTGGAAACTGCGTAGTGCTTAAACCGGCAGAAAGCACGCCGATTTCAATTCTGGTTCTGATGGAACTGATT